>NZ_RZOT01000001.1:0-64721 GCF_003999085.1 Mesorhizobium sp. M4A.F.Ca.ET.090.04.2.1 | reverse complement strand
GCAAAGCGTGACGCTGGAACATTCTGCCCCGTCAGATCGGAACGCCTTGCAATTCAAGGCGTTCACGGCTATTGAGGCCCGCGTCGCTGCGGTAGCTCAGTGGTAGAGCACTCCCTTGGTAAGGGAGTAACCAAACTGGCACCATGCCAAAATCACCTGCAAAATCATTGTGTTACCGGATCGGTCGTTTTCGACTGGTGTAAGGTCTCGGTGCCAATCTGGTTCGTTTGTCACGCGTCGCAGCCCATGCACCGAATTTTCCCGTTTCCAGGTAAGCGCTCCTGCGGCAGGTCGGGATAGTCCCAAGACCAATTCTCATCATCGACCCATCCGGTTCCGGCGCAGTGCGGGCAGCGGCTCGCGTCGACATACCAGTCCCTCAACGCGCGAGCATCAGAAAGGGCGTTGTGCGGCAACTCGGGCTGGAGGTCGGGAACGTCCTTCAAGAGCACCGCCGAACATGGCAGGCTGAAGCTGGTTCCGTGATTGTCGCCAGCCATCGCGTTGAAGAAATGTGCTAGGTCCGTGTACCAGTCGGCATAGATGGTCGGCTTGTCGAACTGCTCCAGGAAGATTTTCAGGGAAAGCTGGAACTCGCGCCGCGACATGGGTGCCTTGTTCAAGATCGGGAAGACGTTCTCGAACACCCACTTGTCGAAGACGCTCGGCTCGGGCAGCACCTGATACCACTCCCGGCCGTCGTCCGACACGAGCGCCATCGACATCAACTGGCCGCCGAATCCGTTGAACTCGGTATCGATGAAAAGCCGCGCCATCCTAACCTTCCTCGAAGGACACCGATTCCGGCCATTGACCGGCATAGAACGCCTTCGCCATGGCCTCCGTCGGCTCGCGATGGATCACCACGAACCCGGCTTCTCGGAGGGTCGCCAGTTGCTGTGGGCTCAATATTTCAGCGGCGCTTTTCGCCATCAAACCAGGACCGACCGCACGCGGCGTTCGAAGTCGGCATAGGCATAATCTTTCGCGCTCTGCTCAGTCGGGTGCGCCGAATAGGTCTCGGAGTTGTTCTGGTAGGCGCCAAGCTTCCAGAATGATCCTTCGTCCGTCACGCGGTAGAAGATCCCGAGCGGCGTGTGGGCGAAGCCGCCCGCATTCCACTCCAGAGCCTTGACCCGCAGTGCCGTCTGTTGGTCGTTCATCCCTCCCTCCTTCGTTTTCGAGGCGAAGTAGTATCACCATTCGCCGATTTGCGCGGCTTCTTCTTCCCGAACACCTTGTCGATGACGCCCTTGCCCTTCTCTCCGTGGGTGTAGTTTTCGAGGAGGAGCTTCTTCGTCTTCCAACGGCCCTTGGCGGCCGTGGTGGCGACATCGACGCCGTGGCGCACGATCATCTCGGTGGCGAAGCTGTGGCGGCCTGGCTGATGCGTGCCGAGATAGGGCAGCTCGGCCTTTTCGCAGATGCGCTTGATGTCCTTGTAGACTGAGGTGCGCTGGATATAGCCGAACAGCCGATTGTTCGGCTTCTTCGCCCCGCGCCCGCTGTGACGCGGACCAGCTCGCCGATTTTTTCCCCATGGGATGCGCACCTCCCAGGAGGTCAGCCGTTCCCGCTTCCACTCTCGTAGCTGCTGCAGTTCGTACACCATCTCAATGGTGAGATCCGCTTCGCCATCCTCGCCGTTCTTCATGTCGCGGAAGATGACTTTTCGCCCGATGAGGTCGACGTCGGCGGAATCGTCTTCGAGCTTGAGCGCGTCCGAGATGCGGGCGCCGGTCTGGAATAGGAACAGCATCAAGGCACTGAGGCGCGGGTCGTCGCTGTGCTCTCGAAATGTATCGATATAGGAGCGATCGACGGCGCGCTTCGGCGGCGTGTCGGGGCGCTTGATGTCGCGCTCGTTCTTCGAAAATCCCTTGATCAGCACTGGCCGGCATTTGCCATCGTTGGCGCTGAGGTTGATCACAGCTCGCGTCGGGATGATCACCTGGCGGTTCCATGTCGTGTAGGCCGCCGTCGGATAAAGCGCCTTCGCGGCGGCGCGCACCTCCGAGCCGGTCATGTCCGAGATCCTCGTTTCAGCGAAATGCTCGAGCAGCTTGCGTATGAAATTGTCGCTCTTGCCGGCGTCGAGATAGGCGTCGACCGCTTGGGCGAAGGTGAAGCGGTCCTTCGGGTCAAGGTCAATCTCTTGCTGCGCGCGGAGTTCACGGTTTAGGCGGACCTTGTCCGCTTCCCTTTCGACAGCTTGGCCAGTGCTCTCGTGTACGCGCTGCTCGCCTTCCCGGGTAGGGACCGTTCCGGTGAGCCACCAGAACCGGCCGCGCTTGTAGATCGTGAGCGGCATGGCGTTTTACTCCACAAGAACAACTCGTCGATCTGCCGCGGCGAGATGAGAACCTGCTTGTCGACATGGTAGCAGAGCCCGGACGCGATCGCCTTTTCGCGCAACGACCTGGCAGACATGCGCAACCCTTTGTCGCGAAAACGCGCCGACCAATAGTCTGGGGTTTGCGCCACGGTCAGGAGCTCGGGCGGCTGGTCGTTCATGGTGACTTGCCGAGATCGGCGACTTCGAGCCGATAGAGTTCAAGCCACGGCATTTCGTTGTCGGTCGCAAACTCCTCGCTCCCTGACTCGGAAAACCAGTCGTCGGCGTCTTTGCGGCACGCCTCATGCCACGCGAAATTCTGGTGGTGGCCGTCATAAACGGAGTGTTCGCGGCGATAGGTCGAGCCGCTCAAGATGAGACGGCTGCACCAGACGCAGCGATGGGGTTTGCGTGCAACGGTCTTCGTGTCGCTGAAACAATGGTAGCTCATGCGCGCCTGTTCCACCGCTCGATTGCCGCCTCTTTCGTCCGCGATGGGATTTGCTCGATCGCGCAGGTTCCACCCAAGTTGATGGTGTTGCGGCAGACGACGCCCCAACCACGACTGGAAAACGGCAAGCTATCAAGCGGCTGCTCAAGTTTCACCGGGCCGCCGCAGAAGGGGCAGGGTTTCAGCTCAGCCATCGGCGTTCTCCCGAGCATCGCGAAGGCCGCGCTCATAGCCGAGTTCCTCAGCCGCCTTCAGCTGCTCCTGGTGCCGAGCCGCTTGGGCATAGAATGCCTTTGCCGAGTCGGTCGCCTCGTTGTGGATCTTGAACCAGGCGTCGGCGGCGTCGGCCTCAGCGCGACGAAGCGCCGTGAGCATGCTGCGCTCGGCACCCATCTTGATCTGGCAGGCCGGCTCGCGCGTCTCGTCGGCACCGAAGTGGTCGCACGCGCAACGCTCGTCGGCGAAGACCTCATCGCAATGGAAGCAGCGCCATGGATATGTCGCGGCGTCGTCGTAGAGCACAACAGCCCAAGCATCTTCGTCGCCGGAATGCACCGCTTCGGCGTCTTCGCGGCGAGCGTATCGCGTCGCCTTCTCGCGATCCTCGGTCCACTCTGGCCCGAGAGCAGTCCAGCAGCGCCAGCGCTTCTCGTCCCCGCGTCCTACGATCCAGCCTTGTGCCCCGATCGGCGCGTCCAGTTCGGCGGCAAGCGCTTCCGTGAAGATGTAAATCCGGTCACCCGGATCGAGATATTCGGAGCCCGTGACGTTCGGGTGCTTCTCCGGGTCATATGCTACCGCCTTCACGAGCCCGTGGCGCTCGGCGGCTTGCAGAATGTCCGCACCCGAAAGGTCGGAGCCATCGAAGCCGGCGCGGCACATTTCCTTTGCGAACTCGATCGCGCTCATGCTTGCCATCCTCATCGATCATCCCTGCAATCGGCGCAATTGTGCTTCCAATCGCGGCCGACCTTGAAAATGCGCCAGCCCTCGTCCTTGGCGTGCTGGATCATCACGTCGAAGTCATCGCGGTCGAAGACGCGCCCGGCGCTATCGCCGCATTCGTCGCAGCAGAGCTCGACCTTGTCGTCGAGGCGCTCGATCATGGCCGCACCTTCGTCGCTGCCGCATAGGCTTCGAACGCCTCACGGTCGCCGTTGCAGCATGTGTAATAAGGCTTGAGCGGGCCGATGAAGCGATTGCCTTCGCCGTAGCCCATCCATGGTCTCTCGGGGGTACGGAATGTCGCTGGCGCGATCTGCATACCAGGGAAGGTGAATGCGACACATACACTCTCCCAGAGCCATCCCTTTTCGCCGTGGCGATAGTCCGCGCGAGCGTGGTGCCGCCAATGATCAATCTCGGGATTGTCGCAGAACTCGACTTCCGGGAAGCGTTTGCGCACGATGCTCTTGAAACAGTCAATGGCGCGTTGTTCCTCCGCCTTCCTACGACGCTTGCGGCTGAAATCCTTGCGCCGGCATCGCGCGCAACAGAACACCATGCTATGCTGGGTGCCGAGCACGCCCTCGACCGGAAGATGCCGCTCCCGCAATTCGTCCTCATCGAGGCGCATGCCGCAGCCGCAGCACTCGAAGTGCCAGCCATAGGCGATCATCACCGATGCGGGAATCGGCTTTCCAGCATAGGCGTCAGCCCACGGAACGCGCCGGCAGGAGACATAGCTCAGCTCGCCGTCGGCGAACTCGTTCGCGCCCCAGCGCTTCGCCACGATGTCGTGCTCGGCGAAATAGATGGCGCCGGTGTTCTCGTCATTCTCGGTGACGGCAAAGGCTCGGAGCGCGCTCATGCTGGCACCGTCGCGTCGGTGAGCATGGCGGTGAAGATGGAGATATCAGCCTTGCGCGGCTGGGCAGGGCGGAATTTGCTTGCGAAGAACCTGGCCTCGCCGCCGTTGATGGTTGGGTTAGCGATTTCCACCAGCCGGATCAGGATTTCCGGTTCATGCCCTCTGACGACGACATCGGATTCGATCGTGCGAATGGTGTAAACGGCGTTCTTTTCCGGCAGGTTCGGGCAGTACTGCCTCTGCAACGGATGTCCTGTAGCCGTCCCCCATGTCGGGTCGACGCAGACCACCTTCATGCCGACGTGCCAATCGCGCGCGCTCATGCCGGCATCTCCTCGAAGTCTTCATCCTCCGGCCCGCGCTCGTGCGCATCGATGCGCGCCAGCTGGTCCCATTCCTCACAGAGGTATTCGTATTCGGACTCGTCGCAGTCGAAGAACGGATGGCGGCGAGGGTCTCTATGCATGCGCCAGCGGGTTTCGTCGGCGCAGCGCCGGGTGTGATAGGGCATCACCCAATCGGGCGGTTCCGTTTTCCAGGCGTCGTAGCCGGCCCATGAATCACCGAGCAACATCATTCGCCTCGCCGTTGCTTCAAGGCGGCTGCTGCCGCGTCGAGCGCGGCGCAGGCGCATGGCTGGCAAAGGTCGGCGAAGTCGAGCCGCTCTTTGCCGCCGTAGGAATCGGTGCTCCGGCCACCGTTGGCGTGGATGCTGCCCCACATGCTCGGCTTGTTGAACTCCGAGCCGCCGCGCTCACGATGCTTCTCAACCATGAAGCCGCAGTTGTCGCAGCGGATTTTGGGGATGACGTCGACGGTGGCCATTGGTGCGCGCGCCTACTGGAAAGCGCGGCGCGCGCCGTTCGTGGCGCGGGCAGGCGGCGGCATCTTGCGACCGAGCCCCGAAGCCTTCGCGAGTTGCGATCGCTTCTCGGAATAGTTCGGCGCCACCATGGGGTAATCAGCAGGCAAGTTCCATTTCGCGCGATACTGGTCCGGCGTCATTCCGAGCCCGGCGATGTGCCGCTTCATGGATGCGAACTTCTTGCCGTCTTCCAGGCAGATGATGTGATCGGGGAAGATGGACTTCTTCGGGTTGACCGCCGGCACCAGCTCGACCTCCGGTGCCTTCGCCGGCCCCGCGAGACCCTGCACCGATGCGTTCACGCTGGCGATCAGGTCCGGCAGGCTCGCCGCTGGCACCGGGTTGTTGCTGACATAGGCCGAGACGATGCTAGCCGTCAGTTCGATGAAGCGTGTGTTTGTTTCCATTGCTTTGCTCCGTGGTTGAGGGATTGTCGCGGCGGATCACATCGCCGGTCGACCTGGTGGCGGCTCTGACAGGAGATCGACCTCCATCATGCCGGGGTAGCAATAAGGCGAGCGCGGCCTGATCTGCCTGCGCATCGCCTGAAAATTGAGGTGGTCATAGCCGTGGAGGCCGAGGAAGGCCTCAAGGGCGCTCATCGCCACGGATGTTCTCGTCAACAGCCGCTCGAAGGTCAGGACGAGCGTCGGGCATTTTCCATTGGCGCCGACCGCAGCCATGTTCGGCGATCTTTCTCTCCTGATGCCGGCGACCATGGTGCGGACGCAATGCCGGTTCGAGGTGACACCGGGCAGATCGGCGACCATCTTCAATTGCGATCTTGCCTGCTCGTGCGAGTCCCGATCGAGCCAGATGACGACATGCTTCGGCATGGGACCGATCGGCAGCTCGGCCGGGGTGATGAGCTTGATCGCCCTGCCTCTGAGTTCGGCGAAGGCCTTCGGGTCGAAGCTCCCGAACATGCTAGCGCTCGATTCGAAGGCGGGCCAATCGCCGAAGCACTGCACGCCGCCGGCATAGAGCATCTGCATCATCAGCGAGGTGCCGCAGCGGCCTTGTCCGGCGACGACGATTGCAGGGAGAGATGACATTGGCGGCCGCTCTGGTGAAACTGTTATGGTGACAGTGTAACCATATTGGTTACAACGAAGTCAACGGGAAATATTCGCTGGTCCCTTATCTTTGCACACCGGTGCGGTGCCGCATTCCTCCAAGCGAGTGAGGCGGTTCCCGCACTGCGCGCGCCAACCTGTCGCGGTCTCAGGCCGGGCCATGATATGCCGGCCGCAGAGCTCGCAAAGGCGTTCCTCCAGAACCTTCCGATACAGCGGCTCAACAACGCGCCCAGTATCGATGGCAAGCCGATCAGCGGCCACGCGATTGAAGAACACGCGCTTCCAGTCCGGTCCCTCGACCAGATAGGCATCAGGCTCAGTCATGGCGCGGCGCTTTCGGCGCGACGACCACGATCTTGTCGGGATGAACCCGCTCGGCGAGTTCGGAGAGAGGATCGATGCGCTCGTGCTGCGCGATCGTCATCAGCGGCACGGTGATCTCCTCACCATAGCGCGCTTTCCATGTCGCGAGCCATTCGCGCCAGTTGTCGCCGTTGACCTGCTCGGCCTCCGGGAGAGCCTTCCTCAGTTCCGGATGAAGCGCGAGAATGACTGGCTCCGCTTCACGACTTATGCGCGGTATCTGGTGCGTAAACACGTTCTCGCCGGTCATGTAGTTCAGCACCTCATAGATGCCCGTCATGTGATTTTCGGAGACCAGCCGGCCGGTCACCACCGACAGCACAGCACCGATTGGAAATGCCTTCTCTGCCATCACTCGCTCCTCGCGATCAGTTTCGGTCTCATCTTGCCGCCCTTCGCCTTCGTCTCGACCTGCAACGGAACGCCCGGCCGCTTCTCGAACACCTTGCCCAGCACGCTCCGCACATGCTCAGCGCCAGGCGCGTCGGTGGCGAGGATCATCAGCGCCGCATCGGCGAGGGCTTCGCGGATGACGGCCGTCGTCGGCGCTGGCGCGCCGCTCGCTCCGGCGCCCTTGACCTTGGCGCGGCTTTTTCGGCTCGCCTCGGCGAAATACTTCCGACGCTCCGCCTGATCGAGGTTGCCGAAGCTGCCGGCGCTGCGCTGAGCGAGCAGGTCGTGCAGCTTCATCAGCGCTTCGTCCGGGTCCATTTTTACTTTTGACGCGTCAAAAGCATTTTCCATCACGTGCCTGCGATGTTCTGGTGCTTCATGACGATGTCGGCGCCGCCGTCGGCGCGCGGCGGTGGTGACACATCATCAGCATCGCCGGCCACGAAGATCTTGCTCGAGGCGCATTTCGGGCAACGTGCGCTCTTTGCCAGGATCGCCGCCTTGTTGAGCGGCATCGGGAGGTGAGCGACCACGAAGACGAAGCCGCACTCGCATTTGCCGCGCAGCGCGTTCTCCGCCATCACTCGCCGCCTTCCTTCTCCCCGCGCTTGCGCGCCTTGGTGATCAGAACCACCTCGCCGTTCGGATAGATCAGCTCCACCTGCTCATTGCGGCCGATTCCGTCGAAGATCGCGGCGAGCTGGCGCGTGAGAACCTCGTTGGTCCTCTCCAGAACGTCCATCTTCGCCTGCGTCTGCGCGCGGGCGATGCTCGCCTGCAGGTCCGAAATGCGCGGGGGATGCGTTACTTGGTCAGCCATTCAGTTTCTCCTCGATATAATTGAGACGCTCCCGCATTTCGGCGATGAACCTGCGGACGGTGTCGGGGTGCTCCTCCTGATCGACGTCGGCCGGAAGCGTGGACAAAGTGTCGTGCGCCCACTTCGCCGCGATGGACGAGAGGCCGGCGCAGCGGCGGGAAAAGTCGATGACCTTCATGCCGCCACCAGGTCGAAGTCTGCAGCGTTGATGCGCTTGCCGTCTGGCGTGACCGCCATCAACTCGTGCGGAACGCGGCGCACCTCGGCCTCCGCCTCGGCGCGCGTGTAGCGGCCGGCTGAAATCGTGTCGGTCGTGTAGCCGCAATATTGCGGGCGATAGTACGCGTCCTTGTCCCTCGCCCAGATCAGGTAGACCGTCTCGGCGCCGAAGATGATGCGGCGCAGCAGCTCGGCGCGCTTGAAGTCCATGCGCCTGGTGGCGGCGGCAAGCTCACGCTCCAGCCTCTCCCGGCGCTTGCGCTCGTTGCGCTTGACGCGCAGGTCCGCCGGCGCCGAGCAGAATATCTCATGGCACGCGAGGTTGAGCAGGGTGTACTTGTCGGCCACCACCCACCACATGCTGTTGATGTTGTAATAGGCGGTGCCGCGCCCGATGCGCTTGTCATAGCCGACGAACCAGACCGTCGCGCCATGCTCGATCGTCTGGCCGTCGCGCGAGGTGTGGTTGTAGGCGTACTCGCTGACAGGTCGGCCGAGTTTCTTGTCGGTGTGCCAGGATTCGGCGTAGCGGCGCTCAATCCGCTCCATTGCCGTGATGCCGGCCGGTTCGTCTTGCTTCACCGTTACCGGCGCGATGGTTTCGAGCCAGGCCACGATGCGGCGCGCTTCGAGATGGAAGCGCAGCCGGTCGAGATACTCCATGCGGGCGAGCTTGCGGAAATCGTAGCGGCGGCCGTGTTGGTTATCCATCGGCCAGGTCTCGGCCCAGAATTTGATCTCGATCGCGCGGCCGTTGATCTCGACCGAGGCCCGCATGTTGCCTTGCGAGGCGAGGCGGTGCGTCGAGTTCAGCGCCCGGAAATGATCTTTCATGCGCGGATCGGCGCCGACGTGCCAGCCTCGGTCTCGCATGCCGCGAACCAGTGGCGCGAACACATCGGAGAGGAAAGTTTCGTCCCGGGCATTGTCCTGCCAGATGCCGATGGTCGTGTCGTGGATGTTGACGTCGATCTTCGCGCGCATAGTCATGCCGCCACCTCCGGTCGTGCGTTGTGTTCAATGCCGTCGAGCAGGCGGCCAGAGCGGCGCTTGCCGATCTTGCGCATGGCGACCATGTCGGGATGGACTAGGCGCGCTTGCGGATAGTCTTCCTGCCACTCCCTCACGCGGCCATCAGGGAGGATCGTAGCTTCATCGAACCGCCATAGGTCGGGCGCGTCTCTGCCCGGTGCCCACTCGCCGTTCTGTTTGTGATGAAAGGCGACGCCGGCGGCCGTGCACTGGTCGCGAAGCTGCCGGAACCACAGCGGGTGCGTCGGGCGCGCGCGATGCTCGCCTTGGTCTGTCTCACCGCCCGTGATCGCCCAGCCAAGCGGCGGCAACTTGATCGATGGCGCGCCGAGTAGCGAATTGAAGGTAACGATGCCCGTGGTGACTTCCGGCCAGTCGACGAACTTGGCCGGCCCTTCATGGATGACGATCCGTGTCGGGTCGACCGGCCCAAGCAGCGGCTCGAAGCTGGCGAAGGTGAAGGCCGGGCGCTCAAGGTCGCGCGCGGCGCATGCCAGATGAAACAGGTTGATTGCCCGTTCCTGATCCTCGACCGTCGTGCCGATCGCGGCGTTGCGCGGCCACGGCATGTCGAAGGCCGCGCCATACATCCGGACGATGTTCTGCGGGCGTTTTGTGAGCAGCAGCCAGATCAGGTTCGGCGTTGCTCGGATCAGTTCGAAAAGGTCGGTGCGCCATGCCGTAGGCACTTGGTTGTCGAAGACATCGGCCAGGCTGGAGCAGAACACGAATGGTCGCGTTCCGGCCTCGGCGGCTTTGCGGTTCCATGCCAAAGGCTTGCGCCGGTTCGCCTCTGATGTGAGGACACGCGTGCCGGCGCCTTTACCAGGGCCGCCCCACTCGACGCGATGATAACGCTTGTCCATCATCGCCTCGGCGTAGCAGCCGTCGCACGCGATCGAGACCTTGGAACATCCGATCCAATGATTGTGCGTCATGTCGCACCAAGAGATTGCGGTGATCTCACCCACGTCATTGCCTCCCAAAGGTGATGAAACAGCCGAACAGGAAGCCCAGCCAGAACGCGAACACGGTGTTGTCGGTCAGGTAGCGCTTGAGCTTGAGGAACCAGCTTGGGCGCGGCTCTGGCTCGGCGGCTTTCGGCACCTCCGCCTTCCCCCAATGCTCAATCGGCAGCACGTAGGCGCCGGAACAGATATCGGCGAGGCGCTGGAGGCGCTTGGCCGCCTCAAGCGGTCCCTCCAGCGTCGCCAGCCTGCGAGCCGACGCGTCGAGAAACTGCATCACGATGAGATGCGACGTTCCATCGAATTGGGCATCGGCCAGGTTGCGCGTCGTGAAAAAGCTATCGGTCATGATCTCCCCCTTGGTCACCACGGCACCTTCCTCGCATCCTTGCGGCTCGGAAGTTTCCGCGTCGGCCATTTGCGCTTCGGCTTGGTCTCGCCGTCGCGGCGCTCCTCGAGGCGCTTGGTCTTGGCGATGGCGTGGATGTCCGAGCCGTACGAGGTGACGGGCCCGCCCACAGTCTTCTCCCGGTGGGCCGGCTTGTCCCTCACCACCAGGTGCTCGATCGAATTGGCCGGCGGGATCGTATCCCGCTTCACCGGGTCCCACGCCCGCAGTTTCAGCGGCGGGTCGTGGTCGATCTCGATACCGCGGGTGAGCGGCTCCAGGCGCATGCCGGTGCGAGGATCCTTGCCGTTCTGCCGGATGAGCAGCTCTGCGAGGATTTTCTTCGGGATCTCCGGCCGCTTCCAGTCGCTGGGCGGTCCTTCGACCTTTGCGCCATGGTCAGGGAGGAAGGCGACGCGAGCCATGATCAGCCGGCCATCCGCATGGCGCTGTTTTCCGGCTCGGGCTCATAGGCGCGGACGCGATCGACAAGCGCCGCCAGTTCTTCATTGAAGATCCTGACTGCTGTAGCGATGGAGGCGATATAGACCTCATCGCGATAGACGCGCTTGATGAGCGGCGGAAGCTTGGGGCAGTAGGACATGAAGTCCCACCATTCCCGCTCGCAAAGCCAGATATTGCCATGCACCTGGGCCTTGTGCTCGGAAGGCAGTTCGTTCCGGAACAGGCGATCGATCTGGATATGCGCGAGGGCCGACTTGATCTCCAGGCCGCCGTTGTTTCCGATGATCGAATCCGGGCTGCATCCGGCGTTGCCATTGCGCACGAAGCCGACGAGCTTTGGTTCGGTATCGGTGTGGAAGGCATAGAGGCGGCGCGCGTCATCTTCCTGATCGCTGCCTCGCTCCATATGAGCGTTCGAATAGCTCTCGCTCAGTTCGCCCGTCAGGATCTCGCCGGCCAGCTCGCGCATGTATTTCGACCGGGTGGCGGCTGGATTGGCGTTCTTGCTCTTTGCAGCTTTCACGGCAGCGGCCAGTTGAGCAGCCGAGCACCCCGACTTGACCAGCGCATCGATCAGCGTGTTCGCCATGGTGCCGTCGGATCGGCCTTCCGAAATGACGGTCGAGAACTGTGAGGCAGTCGGCAGTCCGCGCCTGCACTCGAACCATTCCGGCGTGCCTTGGACGCAGTCGAAGATTTCCATGCCCATCAGCCACGCCCTCCGCCAGCCTGCCGCTTGCCGTAGGCACGGAGGTTTTGCACCGCGTCATCAAACATGCTCGCCGGAAGATCAGGCACCGCCTGGATGTCGTAGACCTCGCAGAACTTGTCGGCCGAAGCTCCGACCTCATCCATAATCGCCCAAAGTTGGCGCAACTGGTCTTCGCTGATCGGCGCGCCCTTGCCGATCGCGTTGCCGTCGCGATCGTCACCGGTCGAGATGTTGAACAGCATGCAAAGCAGGTAGCGCCGGCCGTAGGTGGCGGTGCTGCCGAAAGCCTGGGTGCCGGTCTTGTTGACCTTGCCTTGCGATCCGGCGCCATCGACGGGGATTCCAGCGTCACCGTTCCTGACGTGACCTTCCTCGTGCGAAATCTCCCAAAGGATGCGCAGTTCGCCGAGTTCGTTGTAGCCGTCCGGCTGAAACGAGACCGCAAAGCCATGCTTGTGGATGATCGGCATGGCCTGTTCCTCGATCGCCGCGAGGTCGGCGTAGGTCGACTTGGTGTGATCGTTCTTGCGGTTCTTGGTGACGACCGGGAGTTCGGTCTGGCACTTCGACATGGCCGCGAAATAGGCGCGCTTGGCAACGAACTCGGCATCCTCACGGGCGCGCCGACGGTTGTTCTCAACCTCTTCGTTGCGAAGCTGGAGCATCCGTTCGAGCTTCTCGACGGATGCCTGCGGATCGAGCACGACGCGCTCGATCATCTGGATGAATGGATCGGGCCGGTGATCGACTTCGAAACGGTCGTCTTTGCGGATTTCAACAGCGCTGTTCATGGCTCAAAACCTCAATGTGACGTTGGGGATCTCGCCAGCGACGATGGCGAGGACGATCTTCTTGGCGAGTTCTTCACGGACGCCGACTGCCATGAAGGCATCCTTGGCAGCCCCCATCACTTCGCCGCGGTGCTTGCGGTCGGCGGCGCGCGCCTCCTCCTCGCGGCGTGTTTTCTCGATCTCGGCAAGGCGTGAGGCCTCCTCGCGCTCGGCTTTTTCGGCGGCGGCCTTCTTCTCTGCTTCAAGCCGGGCGATCTTCTCTTCCTGCTCGGCGCGCCACGCTGCCGCCTCGGCGTCCTTGCGGCGCTGCTCGGCCTGCGCCTCCATGATCACCTTCTGCCGCGCGGCCTCGGCGATCTGTTCTTCGCGGACCTTCTGCTCCTGGGCTTCCCGTTCGGCGCGAGCGGCATCGTCGCGTTCTCGTTGCGCTTGCTCGGCTGCAAGCTGTTCAGCCTTGAGGCGCTCAGCCTCGATCCTGTCGCGGCGTTCCTTTTCGGCGCGAAGCTGTTCCAGTTCGATCCTGTCGGCCTCGGCCTTCTTATGGACTTCGAATGCGGCGTTTAGCTTGTCCGTCGCGAAGCGATGCGCGGTGCGAGCCTGCTCCTCGAACTCGCCCAGCCGGTCGTCGATCACGATCACCTGTTCCAGTTCATGCAACAGAGCCGCGAATGGCTGGGGCGCACCGCCGATAAGGCCATTGCCGCAATCCACGATGGCCTTGAGGACCGTCATGCACCGTTCTATGCGGGCCTCCTCCTCGGTCTCCCAATCAGTGAGCGGCTTGCGGGCGCGCTCAGCCAGCGCTTCAAATTCCTCGCGAACGATCCGGCGCTTGGCGTCGACCTTGTTGATCTGCGCGCGCGCGTCCTCGTTCAGCTTCTTTCCGGCATTGTCGATCGCGGTCTTGGTGCGCGTCACCTTATAGGCCAGCGAGCCGATCTCCTTGCGGCCGGTGGCGGTCGACAGATCCGGCACGAACGCATTGATCTCAGCCTCGACGTGATCGCGAAGCCGGGAATAGAGGTTGTCGTCAATCAGAACCGAAACAGGATTGGTCTCGATGATTGTGGCAATATCGTTTACTTCGGCGCGCGCGTTCATGCCGGCTCTCCTGCGTTGATGGTATTGCCTTCCTCGTCGAATTCGGTGCCATCCGGCCCATAACGATGCGCGCCGTTCGGATGCTTCGATGCCCGCTGCTCCTCGGTGCGGACGTCGCGCCGTGCGACGGCGACCTTCGCGACCTCGGAATGATCCTTGATCTCGACGACCTCGACCGAGATTTCCCCACCTCGCATGGGGACCATGACGCGATCACCGATGGCGAGATTGAAGCCTCCGCTGAGATAGTCGTAGAAGCGGCCGTTCTCACCGAACTTCACGGCGACAGCCTTGTTTTGATCCGACATTTGCAACCGATCCTGTTTCACGTGAAACCAAAATGGCACCATTCGACGCATGCCGACGCGGGAAGGGGACACCCGCGCCGGCTACGCCGCGCAGCACTCAGAACATTTGCTTGAACCAGGGGGTTTTGGGACTTACGCCTACGGGGACGGGCGGCGTTTGCTGGTCAATCAATCTGCGCAGGATCAATGTAACCATATCGGTTACCGTCCGCAATAGCGTAACCAGAGCGGCACCAAAATTATTTACTGTGCTTCGTTAAATTGTGGAAATCTTCAATCGGGCCCGGCCTATGATGCTCAAATCGCCCGGTTTTGCCGTTTCCTCGGGAATATTCGGATTGTCCGAGCGAACCAGAATCGTTCCAGCGGTTGTCGGCGACAGGAACCGCAACTGGAGCTCGCCGGCGATTCGCATCGCGTAAAGCCCGGGTCGCGTCGGAGTCTTGGCGTCCAGGTCGAGGATGACCGCGTCGCCACGGCGCAGATGCTGGTTCATGTCGTCGCTGTCGACGATGACGAGCTGCAGTTTGTGGCTCGTCGCGCCCGGCATGAGGTGCGCCAGAAGATCCTGCTGGATCGAAATACTTGGTTCGGATGGAAGTGCGCCATCCCCGCCAGCGATCTCAAACACGCTTTGGAACCGATTTAGATCGGCCTTTGCGATGTTCGGGAAGATCAGCTCTTGGGGTGTCGTCTCCAGGTGGGGCGCGATGCGGACGGCCCATTCGCTGGTAAGTTTGCGCTTGGAGCTCTCCAGCCGGCCCATGTGCTGGCGCGTGAGGCCGACGCGGCGAGCAAGCTCCGAGATGCTCATCTTCTTGCGCTCGCGGAACAGTCTGATGCCGTTTTTCATGTCAGTCATGCGGACGCCAACGATTTCCCCCAGGATGGTCTTCATTGGCGTAGCCGAAGAACGTCCACAACGGAATTGCGCCAAATTGGTTACAAAGGCTTGACGAGTAACCATTCAGGTGACATCTCTTGTGACATGGAAACAGCGGTTCATCAACTCACGGCATGGCTTGACAGGCCGAACGCGCCTCCGCGCTCGGCCTTCGCCGCCAAGATCGGCATCGCGCGCCAGGTCCTCTGGCGCTATGAGAACGGCCGCATGCCGAAGCGGACCATCCTTGAAAGGATCGTCGTCGAGACCGACGGCGCCGTCACCGCCAATGCCTGGCTCGGGAAGGAGGCTGCGGATGTCGTTTCGACACGACCGACTGCCGCTTGATCCGGGCCACGCAAAACCTTTCCGCCCGGCGCTCAGCGCGCCCCAACGTCCGCTGAAGAACCCGTGTCGCCACAACACTCAAGGGTTCCCAGTTGTCATCGTCGATAGCCATCTGCAGCCTCCAGGTAACGGCGGCAACGATGGCACCGAAAAAGGTCGAGGTGTCTCACAGGTCGTTCTGAATCCACGACAAGCCGTCCCCCCTTCTCCTGTTGTTCGTGAGGGATTGATGACGCAGCATGCCATTGCTGAGGAACTAGAGCGTCTGGTCAAAGACGCAGCCGGCGAGATTGTGCCCGGCATGACAGTGAAGGCCCAGATCAACCGGGCCTGCGAGAACCTCGGCTATTCCCGCGGCAACTGGCGTGTTCGCCAGGCCTGGTATGGATTGGCCGAGAACTGGCGCTCGGAGCCGGTCTTCGACCTGCTCGGCCGCTACAACCGATTAGTGCAGCAGCGTACCGCGTGCGGGTCGCATACCGTCCAGGCGGTTGACCCACTTTCCAATTTGATGGCCGCCGCGACGCGCAGGCAATAACCGTCCGTTAACCGAAGTTAATGGCGCGGCAAAGCTTTGCTTGCTTGTGGCGACTTTGTCCAGAACGAGATGATGGCGTGAGGCCAATGTTGCGATGGCCTCACGTTTTTTGCGGAAAAGCCCAGGGGGAGTGTGAAATGGACGCCAGGGGGGCGAGGACGCGCTCAATTGAAGGGGCCGCGCATCTCTTCGATCGGGCTAATATTATCGGCAGGCAAAGCGCTGTTGATGACGCAACCGCGAGTATAGTCGCGTCCACGGTCTTTCTTGAGCAGGCGATGGGCGTCGAGCGCACCATCGCTATTCTCACCGCCACAATCGAGGCCGTGCGGAACGGCCGAATGTCAAACTGATTTTCTCAGGCATCACCATCTGTACCGAGTAGGGGTTGCCTCTCCAGCCACCCGGGGAGACGACGTTGACGATTGTAACCCGCAAGCGACGGGATAACTTCGCTATCATACCGAATGAGGTCGCAAGCGATGAGCGGCTGACGTTCGAGGAGCGTGGTGTGCTGGTCTATCTACTGGCGAAGCCGCACGACTGGAACGTCAACGTCAAGAACTTGCAGACTCAGGGCGGCATCGGCCGGGACAAGGTCTATCGGATCCTGCAGAAGCTGGAGACGACTGGCTATTTGACCCGCGAGCAAGCCACCGATAGCAAGGGGCGCTTCGGCTCCTACAACTACACCATCCACGATGATGCTGTGCCGCAGCTGCTCCCGCTGCCGTCTCCTGATATGCAGGAAGCGGCCTGTCCGCGTCCTGATAATAAGGAACCGGAGTTGCCGCTTCCTGAAAATCCGTCAACTGGTTTTCCGGTTAACGGAGAATCCGACACATACAAAGAACCTATTCAACAAAAATCCCCCCTAGCCCCCCTCACGGGGGGGACAGATGGTCTTTTGGATAAAATTGTCTCCTCCTGGCCGCTGGAGCAACTCGGCAAGCGAGATGTGGCTGAGCGAGAACTGGTGAGCCTGTCGCCTGAAAAGAGGCAGCGAGCAGTCGACTGCGTCTCGGCATTCCTCCGGCACTGCAGGCTCCGCAAAGAGCGAATTCCCAGGCTCTCAGTTTACCTATCGGCGCAGATGTTCGAAATCGTCTACGGCGCCCCGGAGTTGGACCATGCCGGGTATTACCGCATTCATCCGAGGCGGGCAGAATGGAGCCCTTGGTTGGAGTGCATCAGGGCTAAGCACGGCGAGGCGAAGGCGGCCAAGTGCGAGGCCGACGAATTGGTCCTCGCAAAAACACGGTGGCCGGCAGATCTTCCGCTTGCCAGCCGTGTAACCAATTTGGCACCATCGGCAACGGGATCGGTTGCTGATTCGCGATCAGCTGGGGGTTCGCTGCTTTGACCAAGCTTTTTCTCGACACGCCAAAGGAACTCGAGAAGCGGATCGACCGCCTCGTCGAGCACCTTCGCCACGCCGAGTTCCTGTTCTTCAACGTCAGCAAGCACGGACTGCCGTCGCCGCGCGATCTTCTGTGGCTGCTTCTCTCCGATGCGATGGAAACGGCCAGCAACGTGCCGCGCGATGATCTGCGTATGGTCTCGCATGTCGGCACGGTAATGCCTGGAACGCGCGACACAGCCGACCTCGCCTACGCTCGCGAAGTCGCGAGGCTGCAAGCCGGCATGCCGCAATACGATCGCACCTCGGTCAAGTCGGTGCCCAGCGAGCAGGCGATCGAGCGCATGGTCGACGTCTTTGACCTGATGCGCTTCGTCATCGCGGGGCGCGCCGGCAAGGACGTGCTTCGCATGAAGCGCACAGTGATGGCGCGCGCCGCCGGGCTCTCGCTCGAGCAGTGCGGCAGGATCTGGGACCGGCATCGCATCGATTTCGATCGAAGGGCCATGCACGACCTCAAGCAGCTCGTGTTGGGGCAAATCCTCAAGGGCATTGAAAAGCAGTTCGGCCTGGTCCGCACCAGCCGTTCGTTCCGGCGCCTCACCGTCAGAGAAATCGAGGAACGAAAAAAGGCTCGCAAGCGCGAGGAAGCCCGCCGCCGGCGCGAGAAGGCGGAAGAGCAACAGGAGCAGGCAAATGGATGACCCTCAGGCAGAGACGATACGCCGCCAGATCGCTGAAGCGAAGGTGCGCCGGATCGTTGCGGAAAACCTCATGAACGAGATGCGCCAGGGGCCTCTGGCCTGGCTCCGTTATCAGATGGCTTCCACCGTCTCGCCGCTTGCGTTCGCCAGGCGGTCGGCCGTCGCCGATGCCAATTGACATCAGCACCCCGAAGGATCTGCGGATCAGGCGTAAGAGCATCGGCTACTGCGCCATCTGCGCCGTCAGCATGGTGACGGATCCAGCGGTGTTCCGCCTCGCCACGGCCGAGAACGTCGAGGCGCATCTCTCCCAGCTGCAGCCCGGCACATGGCAGGCGCTCCAGTTCGAGCGCGTGCTGTGGACGCCAGGCTTCGCAGTGGCGCGCACCATCGTCGTCGGCGTCGAGCGCTTCCTCACCGACATCGGCAAATCGCTCGGCAACCACTGGTACATGGCGCCGCTCGATCTGCTCGATCAGCTGATCGTGGCCCAGCAGATGACGCTGAAGGCCCGGCTCTGGACGCACCAGGAACTGGTCGCGCGGCTGCGCAACCATGCCAACGAGGAAGCCGACCGCTTCGCCAAGGGGGTTTTCTGAACGTGGACGAGAGCGCGCTCCTTTATCGCTTCACCGTCAAGTGCGACCGCGACACCAATCGCGCGATCGAGAAGCTGGCGAAGGCCTGCAATCTCTCGCCGACGGCCTACGTCCAGCGGCATTTCGAGAGCATCACCGGGGAAGAGTTGGCCGGGGATGCGGCGGACCCGATTTTGGCGCCGCCCAGCGGTTTTGTCACCGCCTCAGAGCCGGCAATCGTCACGCGCCTCACCCCATCGCAGGCGGTGCGCATCAAGAAGCGCGGCCCGGTCGAGCGCATCATGGCGGCGCTCGACGACGTCAGGCGCGCCGATGGCCTTTCAAGTCTGGCTCAGCCGCGACTGGCGCAGCTCGCGCAAACCTCGATTCCGACCCTGCTGAAATATCTCGACCAGATGATCGAGGCCGGCTCGGTCGAGATCGTCCGCGAAGGCCAAAAGGGCAAGCCGACGCTCTACCGCGTGCTCGCGATACCCGCCTCCCAATCTGCACCAAGCAAAGGACCGACCAGGAATGGATGACGCCGCCGCATTGAAGGACATCGCCGAGCATCTCAACGCCTCGCTCAACAATGTGGTGCCATTCGCACCATTGAAGCCCGAAACGGAGCTTGAGCGCCTCTCTGCGGCCCATCGCAAGGCCATCGCCAAATACGATCAGCGCGCCGCAGATGCGCAGAAGCTGCTTCGGGAGAACCTCGACAAGATCGAGGCGGACCGCGCCGCCGAGCTGAAGCGGCACCAGGATGAGATCGCAGCGCTCGACGCACGACGGGCCGAGGAGCTCGCCCGGGCCGAGAAGGACATCGCTGCCGATCAGCGCCTTTCCGCGTCGTGCCGCGCCGCGCTCGCTGCGCTGGACCAAAAGCCATGAGGGGCGCGGTTCTCATCCTGCTGCTTTCGACGGCGGCCGCCAGTGCGCACCACGCGCCGAGCGGCGTCAGCTACCCGCCAGAATGCTGCAACAGCGCTGCAACCTCGCCCACGGGCGATTGCGCCCCGATCGACGATCGCTACGTCACCGAGGAGCCGGACGGCTACCACGTCAACCTCCCGGCCGGCGCACACCCGAGGCTCAAGACGCATGGCTATTCGGGGATCGTTCCCTATAGCGCCCGGCGCCAGCCGATCGACAACTCCTACCACATCTGCCTTTCGAACGAGGGCGCGTACCGCTTCTGCTTTTTCCCGAAGCCGGGAGCAGTGTGAGCATGAACGAGGTCGCCACTCTCGACACCTCCAGCATTGCCCAGGTCGTGGAGCGCGCTCGAGCGCTTTTCGATGACGGCGATATCCAGGCGGCGCATCTGCTGGCCGCCATGGCTTATGACCAGGCAAAGTCAGCCGCCACCTATGCGGCCCGCTTCCGTGCTGGCGAGCAACTCATCAACAAATCGCGCCGGATGCAGGGTGAAGCACTCCTGATCGAGGCAAAGGCCAAGATCCGGCTCGCCGATGAATATGATGCGGCACAGCGGAATGGCGAAGCTTCGAAGGGGCGACCGAAAACTATTCCAGACGGGAAGACTTTCACTCAGGCGGAAGCCGGCCTTTCAGCCAAGCAGATCCATGAGGCGCGCCAGCTCGCCGAGGCGGAACGGAAAAAGCCTGGCATCGTCGAGCGCGCCATCGCGGTTCGCCTCGAGGAAGGGCTCGAACCGACGCGGGCGAACCTTCGCGCCGCAATCGGCACCGATAGCGCCAGCGCAGCCGAGCGCGGCAACAACCTCTATGAGACGCCGCTGGAAGCGACGCGCACCCTGTTGGCGCTAGAAAGCTTCTCGAACATCGTGAAGGAGCCGGCCTGCGGCAAGGGCGCGATGTCGAAGCTCATGGAGGACGCCGGCTATGAGGTAGAGATCGCCGACCTGGTCGACTACGGAACCACCACGCAGTTCGGCGAGGTCCAGCGCGTCAGCGATTTTCTGACGGCTGAGCCGTGGCTCGTCGGCGCCGACATCGCCACCAATCCGCCCTATGGCCAGGCGCTCAACGCCTTTGTCGCGCATGCGCTACGCGTGCACAGGCCACGCAAGATGGCGCTGCTGCTCAACCTCAATTTCCTCTGCGGCTTCGACGATCCGGACCGCAACTACGCCATGGACGAGTGCAAGCCGGCGAGAGTCCACGTCTTCACCCGTCGCCTGCCGATGATGCATCGCGACGGCTGGGACGGCAACGAAGCGACCAGCCGCATGAACACCGCCTGGTTCATATGGGAGCAGAATGAAGCCGGCCTCTATGCCGGTCCGACCGTTCTCAACCGCATCGACTGGAAGGATTTCCAGTGATGGGCGCGATCAGCCGCAAGTTCCACCGCGATCTGATCGGCGAGGCGAAGGAGATCGTCGAGGCGGCCGGCGGCACGTGCCGGCTCGAGCGCGGGCGCGGTCCGCACGGCAAGCTCGTCATCTCACTTTCCGGCAAGACCCGCACCACGGCGGTTTCCTGCTCGCCTCGGTGCTCTGACAATTCGATCTACATGAAGCTCGCCGATGTGCGGCGGATCCTGCGGGAGATGATGCGTTGAACCCGTATCTGATCGAAGGGCCGGCTCTGATCTCGTTCTCCGGCGGGCGGACTTCGGCATTCATGCTGCACCAGATCGTCCATGCGCACGGCGGCAAGCTTCCAGATAATGTCGTCGTGGCCTTTGCCAACACCGGCAAGGAACGCGAGGAAACGCTTCGCTTCGTGCACGAGTGCGGCTCGCGCTGGGGCGTCGAAATATACTGGATCGAATGGCGCAACAGCGGCATCGGCTATGAGCGCGTAGGCCTCAACTCTGCGAGCCGCGACGGCGAACCTTTCCATGAGTTGATCAGCAAAAAGCAGCGCCTTCCCAACGGCGCGGAGCGCTGGTGCACGGAATATCTCAAGGTCCGCCCGATATTCGCACTCATGCGTCACCTGCTCGGGCTGGAGCCCGGCTCTTACGAGGAAATCGTGGGCCTTCGCTATGACGAAGGCATGCGGATATTTCGCGGCCTCGATCGCGCTGCGAAAGACGGCCGCCGCATGTCCTACCCGCTTTCCAGGGCCAAGATCAGGAAATCCGATGTGTCTGCCTTTTGGGAGCACCAACCATTTTTCCTCGACCTGGAGCCTTGGGAGGGAAATTGCGATCTCTGCTTTCAGAAGGGAAAGGGTATTCGGAAACGCATCATTCGCGACCATCCAGGCGTACAGACCTGGTGGTTGGACGAAGAGAATCGGATCGGCGCCCAGTTCGACAAGCGGGATAGCGTTGCCGACCTCGTCGAGCAGGTTCGCCTCACGCCCATGCTCTGGGAGGCTCTTGCCGACAGCCTAGACGACAGCATGGAACACGACGTCGAGTGCGGCCTTCATTGCAGCGGGGAGGCGGCATGAGCGGCTACGACCTCGGCCGCTGGTCTGGCGGCCTCGCCGAATGGACTGAGGGCGACACCGCCTATATCTCGGTCGTGTTCACATGGCGGCTGGGTGAGGCCTATTCCCGCGCCTGCTGGTATCGCGCCGAGGGCATGAAGGTCCGCGTCGGTGGTCCGGGCGTGTTCACGCGCAAGAAGTTCCTCGCTGATGTCGCTGAGATCGGCGGCGATATCCCGGATGCTGTCGCCCGACACAATCCCGTGGCGACGATCGCGAGCCGAGGATGCCCGGTCGGCTGCTGGTTCTGCATCGTCCCGAAGATGGAAGGCAAGGCTTTCACGCTGCTGCCTGACTTCCCGGTGCGCCCGGTGCTCTGCGACAACAACCTCTCGGCTTTGCCGGCAGACTTCCAGGATCACATCATTGCGCGCTACCAGGCCGCCGGGGTGCCGCTGCTGGACGCCAACAGCGGTTTTGAGCCGCGAACCTTTGACGACGATGTTTACGCCCGCTGGCAAGCCATCAATCGCGGCCCGTGGCGCTTCGCCTATGATGACGCGGCCGAGCGCCCTTACGTCGAGCGCGTCATGCACATGCTGGCCGATGTCTCGCCTCGCCGGAAGCGTGTCTATGTTCTGATCGGCAATGAGCCGTTCGCAGCCTGCATGGATCGGATCCGCGAGGTGATCGCTTGGGGCGGCGAGCCGCACGTGCAGCCTTTCATGAAGCTCAACTCGCTGGAGCGCCGGCCTCATCCGCGATTCGACTGGAACGAGCAGCTGCTGCGCGACGTCGCCCGCTGGGCGAACTCGCCCGCCATCTGGCGGAAAACGCCGTTCTCCGATTATCGCCGATCGGCAAAGACGCGTGAGCGCTACGACGAGCAGACAGGGATGTTCGCATGAATTGCTTTCAAGGATACACGGTTCGCGTCCGGGCCGGCTTCCAAGCCATGCTCCGCTTTGCCGAGGACGGCCAGGCCGAGCCAGTGCTGGCCGATGGCGGCAAGCCGATGGTCTTCCTGACTGAACTTGAGGCTCAGAAAACCGTTACCCTCCATCTGCTTCGGTGGATGAATGGCCATATGAGGCGCGAGGGTGACGTCGCTGGCCGCGCCAAGGAAGAGGCGAACCGCATCTTCCGCAAGGGCCGGATGATCCCGGTGGAGCGCATAGTGACATGACCGGAGAGCGATTGAAGGGTTTCCGCGAGGGCTGGGCGGCCAAGACGCCAGGCAAGGCGCACTACTTCATGCGCGCCGGTGCCGGAATTGCGCATTCGCTCTGCGGCGCCCAAGACGCGCCGGCCGGCTATCTGTTCGAAGAAGGATCGTCAACGCGATGCAAGCGGTGCGAGAAACTTGCGGCCGAGCTCAATGCCGCGCCATCAGCTCAGCGATCTTCGTCAACCCCTTCGGCGTGATGCGGACCTGCTCCGTGACCTTTTCCGTCCCGTCGCCGCGGAGAACCGTCGTCACCTTGTGCTCCAGCAATCCCGCCTGCGTCCTCGACTGATAGCCGAGATAATGGTCCGAGCCCGGCCGCTTGTAGATCCAGCCGTTCCGCTGCAACCGGGCGAACAGTTCCTTGGGCTGCATCTGGAGGGCTTTTGCAGCATCCGTTATACAGAGCGAGCCGTCGGCCACCGAAATGCGCTCCAGCGCGATTTGCGAGGGGCGTAGCTGGTCGACCTCTTTCTGGAGTTCCAGCGCCTTGTCAGCATAGGAGGCGAGCAATCCGCGAAGGGTTGCAGGGTCATTGAGATCGAGCGGCGGGGAAGCTTTTTTCAGCGCCGCCTCCATCCGGTCGAAAGCCTCCATATAGGCGAGCTTGAAATCGAGCGCCTTCTCTCCAGTGAATCCCATGCCAAGCAGAGTGAAGCCTTGGCGGTTCATATCGAAGTAGCGATGCTGCTGCGAACCTGTCTCCGGAAGGTGATAGACCCCCTGCGCAAAATGGCGCAGGGCTAGGCTCGGCTTCTGATCGAGCAGATTGTCGATCGCGCGGGTGACGTCGCGGTGGTTTTTTTCGAAGTAAGCCGCCACGTCGCGGCTCGTCGCATAAACCTCGCCGTTTCGTGCGAACACGACCGGCGTCGGGCCGTGGATATAGTTGGGTGCCAGCTGTGTCATGGTGCATGCACCTCGACAAAGTGGATATTGGCCGGAAGTTCGCACTTGAGCTTTGGCGCGACGGCAATTCCCATCTCGGCATCGTAGACGGTCATGTACCGATGGAGCTGCTTCAGCGCTCTATCGTCGAAGACGGTGAGCTTGACCTCTACCGGGCATTCGCGCCTTTTCCATTCAACGAAGCCATCTGGGATGTTCCTGCGAATAATTTCCACGGTCGTCTGATGCGCGCCAGGCAGGTAGCGCTCCAGGTTCTTGTAAAACTCGTCGCGGATGTCGGACTCCTGCACTCTGCCGTCCAGAAGGGTTTTGTGGATGAGCATGACCACGCCGTCTCGCAAATATGACAGAAGGCCGGTTTTCTCGATTTCCCCCAATAATTCCCTAGCCTTTGCCGGATCGCGCATGGCTACGCGCGCCGCTTCATCCAAGAGCAGTGCCTCCCGGCAAACTCGAGCCGTGTGAGCCGCCAGTTGGAGATCGCTTAGTTGCGTCTGTTCCATGTCATGGCTCCAGTCGGTTGAATGGAAAAAGGCCCGCAGCGGAATCGGCACCGCTGCGGGCCAGGCAAGGCCGGCCTAGGGAGTGGGAGCCGGCCCGGGGGTTCATGCGGGCACCGCATCGATGTTGCAGCGCTCGACTGTGAAAGAGACGGCGATCACCCAGGGATTGGCGTTCCAGCCGAAGCCGCGCGACTCATTGAGGCTGTTCCAGAGCTTCCGATACCAGAATATCGGCGTTCCCATTTCGTTGAAGCCGACCTGACAGAGCGGGTGCCCGATGGTGCCTGGCACTGTCGACACGGGACAACCTTCAGCAATCGCATCGGTCTCGCTGATCGCCTGCAGCTGCTGGACGCGAACATCGGTCACTGTCAGCGTGAGGCGCGACGCCCAGCGCGGCATGTGCATGCCAGGCTTCGGCTTAGTCCAATCGCCATCGGACGGATTGCCGTCGGCCCAGCACCACACGGGAGCGGCTGGGATTACGTCACGCGGAGGGACGCCGGCCCACGAATGGCAGAAGCTGTATTCTTCACGGACATAGAGGCGATCGCCGACCGCATAGCGAGGGTTCAGCCAATAGTGATCGCCGGCGGCGTCGACCGGCCAGCGCCTGAGCTTGCTAGGCGGTTTCTTCTCTTCCTCGCTCCATGCCCAAAGACCTGACGGCACCCATTGATGAAGTGCGTTCAGCATCGTCGGCTGTTGGCAAAATGTCGCCCATGATGGCGGCTGCGGCTTCAGCACGCGCCGCGTCTGCGACTTCGTGCTGGCGAGCAGCGCGCGCACCATTGCGCTGGAAAATAAAATAGGACGGTCTGTCATGACGCCCTCCGAGCAAGCTCGGCGCGGCCCGCGTCAGTGATGCGCCACTCGAACCCGTAATAGCCGTCCGGGCCGCCGACGCACTCAATCAGCCCGCGCTTTTCGAGTGAGCGAAGCCGCCGAAGGACCAAGCCCGTCGACGGCGGATGCCCGATTGCGCCAGCCTTCACCGCCTTAGCGTGAGCGCGCTGGACCTGATCATTGATATAGGCGCCGCGCGGCGAGACGGCGGTAGCAACGGCGGCCAATACTTCGATGCCTGGAAGCTTCATCTCACTGCACCGTTTCCAGAGCCGCCGCTTGCGCGCGCCGTTCGCCGCCCAGCCATTGAACATGGCGCTCAAGCGTATGGATGTTGAAACTCGCCGGCACGCTGATGGAATCGCCCAGCTTCGAGGCGCCGCAGACGATGGCGCGGCCACCGTGAATCGCGCCGTAGCCGTTGAAGGTGAAGAACTGCTGGCGGCTGGTGGCGTCGAAAAGACCTTGCTCGTCGATCCACATCTCGACCTGGTCGGTGAGTTTGACGCGCCGCACCCAATCGCAGCCGATCTCGGCGCGGAAGAAATCGCGCGTCAGCGGCTTCGGAGTCTGATGCTCACGGATGCGTTTGGTGAAGGGGTCGATCATCAGGAAACGCATGTGAGCCTCCGCTGGGCGATGCGCTCGTCGATCGGCGGCAACTTCGTCGCGCCAAACAGATCCAACCACCAGGTGATCAATTCAGCGTGGTAGAGATCGTCGAGTTGCCGACGGCGAGGCCGCTGCACCTCGCGCTCGATCCACGCAAGCCGGTCTTTCAGTTCGTGCCGGTAGAGCATGGCGCGGAAGGCGTCGGCCAGAAGCATGTCGAGCGCATAGTCGCCCGTTGTTCCCTGAGGAGGGCAGTCTCCGTGCCACGAGCTCAACATCTCCAAGGAATCGATGATCGAAACGTGCACCGCGAGGCTTCTTTGGTGCCAAAATGGTTGCAATCTGGTCATGGTTGGTCTGTCTTTTGGAGGGATTAGCGGAGCGACGGGCGACCGCCGCTCCTATCGAAGGGATTTTGTTGCCTCTATCGGTGCATCGCGTCTCCTTCTTCCGTTGCCTGAAAATGGTGGAGAGAGGCGGTTTCGAACCGCGCTTCCGGGTAACCATCGGCGTCACCGCCAACGGACAAGGGGCGTTCCTTCCCCGTCCCGAGCACCATGCCAGTCTCCCCAAGGATGCGCTTTGCGTCCTCGAACCCGTCGCGATAGCCGCGCATGTAGGCGTCCTTCTTCGGGCTCATTGCTCGTCTTCTCCGGTTTCCTCAGCCGCTGTCGCCTCGTCCCGCGCCTCCCGGCACGAAGGACAGCGGCAGCTCTCGTTTCCATCGAAAGGAAAGGGCGAAAGGCAGTCGTCGCAGTAGGGCATCAGGAGAAGCGGCTCCCGTCCGCGTGCGTGATCCGGAACGTGTCGGCCAAGCGCTCCAGTTCAATGATCCGCTCGTCGGAGAGATCATCGATGTACGTGTCGGCCAGACGGGCAACGAGCCGGTGGAGGCGCGAGCCGGGTCTGAGGTGGATCTCGTCGCGCAAGTAATCTTCGGCGACAGGCTTGAGGTCGGCGCTCATCAGAGCTGCGCCTTGGCGCGCGCCATGTCGAGCGACGGGCAAACGATCGGATCGGAGAGAACGCCGTAGACGTAGAACTCCACGCCCCACGCCTCGGCGACTTCCCAGATGGCGATGTTGCCGTGCTTCTCGATCAGTCGCATTTTCGTGCTCCCTTGTAACCACTTCAATATACGATGTAACCAAAATGGTTACAAGCGGGTCAAGCAGAAATATCCTCGTCGGGGATATTGCCGCGATCGTCGACGGCAAGAGCGACCGCAACATCGCGCACCCAGATAGGTTGACTGCTGAGCATGAAGGTCTCGCCCGTCATCGCCAGGAGAAGGGTCGTCGCCATGACGCTGGCGATTGCCGCTGCGGCATGAGGCGGCACGGCGTTGCCGATCCGCTCGCGCCAGGCGGAATCGGACTGGCCGTCGAGTTTGAAGCCGTCCAGCTCGTCCGGATCGACGAGGCTCTGGAGCGCCGCTAGTTCCAACGTCGTGAACGGCCGGTGCCATGTGTTGTCGAGGGCACGGATGACTGCAACTAGACGATCTTCCGGCTTTGGCAGTTCGAACAGAGGCTCGGCATCGGTGTCGCGCGGATCGGCAACGGACCAATGGCCGCGATCATATTTCGCGAAGCCTGGAACGGCGTAGCCTGTCTCGTCCCAAGGCACGACGCCATAGTGACCGCCGGTCTTGTAGTGGTCCCGGTTCGCATTGAGCCCGACCGGCCGAGGATCCGCGACCGAGAATGCGCCATTCGTCGGAAAGCTCTCGCCCTGCACCACGCCGGTCGGCTCATCCCATTTCCGCACGCCGTAAGTGGATGAACGGTCCGCCTCGACGCGCGGGTCGGCCACCGCTCCGCCGCCCGACAGGATCCTGGCACCAGAGACGACGTTGGCGGGCTCATCCCAGCCCTTCACCGCAAGCTTGGTGCCATGGGCGTTTTCGCCCCAATTCATTGCCGGGTCTGCTACGGCATAGGCGCCGTTGCCGGTAGTCGACGCGCCAATGACAGCGCCTGCAGCTTCGTCGAGGCCAGTGACGCGGTATTTCGTCTGCTTGTAGTCGTCGCGCTGCGAGGGACGCGGATCGGCGACGGCCAAGCCGCCAGCTGGGCCACCAGGACCGGCGACGGCCGGCGCATTCGCCGCCCATGGCACGATGCGGAACGTATTGTTGAAGCGCGGCTTGCCTTCCATGCGCGGGTCGGAGACGGCGTAGGGACCCGAGCCGACCGAAACGTCGCCCTTCACCACGGCCGCCGGCTGGTCCCATCGGCGCACGCCGAGCTGCACCGATCTCTCATGACCATCAACTCGCGGGTCGGCGACGCTCTGCGCGCTCGATCCCGGGCTGCGCTGCGTCGTGATTGTGCCGGCCTCATGCCCCCAATCGACGACGCGAAGGCCCTTGAAATCTTCCGATGCCTTGGGCACTCGTGGATCGGCGACTGAAAAGGAGCCATTGGTCGGGGTCGATCGACCGGCGACAACGCCGCTGGTATCGGTCCAGCGATGCACGCCGAGCACGCCGGCTTGCCACTCGACGTCGGGGAGAATCCCGAAATCCCGTAGCATCCCATTCTCGACCGTCAGCTTGTTGAGCGAACGCCAGTCCGAGCCGGCCTCGACGAAGGCGAGGCGAACCCATGTTTTCCATTGCAGCGCCGGCATACGGTGCATCGGGCCGGCGTTCATGTCGCCCGGGCGCGGCAGTTTTTCGAGGATCTCGCCGACGCCGCGAAGGCGCCGCTTCTCTGGCTCGTAGAGGAAGGGCGGCACCTTCGCCTCGTGGCGCGCCACCAGCAGGAAACGCTTGCGGCTCTGGCCGAGCCCGCCCAGCTCGCCGCAATCGTGGGTCGTCTCGCGCACCGCGTAGCCATAGGAGCGGAGCAGCGCGACGATCTGGTCGAGCAGCTTGCGGCCGCGCTTGGCGATCCGAGGCACGTTCTCGAAGACGATCAGCTCGGGCGGATCATCCTTCCATGCCTCCAGCATCAGCCAGACGCCTCGGAGCGTCAGACCATTCAGGGCCTGATACTTGTCGGTCGCGCTCGAAGCTTCTGGCAGAAGGCCCGAAAACCCCTTGCATGGTGCCGAGAGAAACACCGCGTGCGGGCGCTCGCCATGTGCGGCGCGGCGGATATCATCCGGGGTCGCTTCGCGCCAGTCAGCGGCAGGCTCGCGCCCATGGAACGCCACGAACTGCTCGCGTGAGAACATATCAAGAACTGTGCCTTGAACGTCTGCCGCTCGACTGAAATCGCGGATGGCGGCCGGGTCGTTGTCGACACCGCCGATGCAGCGCCATCTTGCCTGGAGGCTGCCGACCCGCGCGTGGCCTTTGTTGAAACCCTTCGCTCCGCCGCCGAGGCCGCAGAAAAGATGGAAATGCCGATATTCGACGACGGATGAGAGCTGGTTCACTCCGCCGCCTCCAGTTCGGTCTCGTCTTCCTCGGCATCCGTAAGCTTCGCAATTTCCTCCAGCGCGCCAAAATCGTCGATTTCCTGGAAATCGACCTTCACTTGCTCGCCGTTCTCGTGGATGACGGTGAACACGTTCGCGGTCGATTCCGGCTTGCGCAGGGTGGCCCAAGCCCAACGGGCCGCTGCTTCGGGATCACCTTCGCCTTCGAAGTCGATCTCCCAGATGACGCGATAGCGCCTCGTTTTGCCCTGTGGATTGGTCAAATCCATAAAAATCTCTCCTCTTGACACAAAGGGGGAGGGTCGGCGATTAATCGTGCAGCCTGATCTTGCTGTGCAAATCAGCGCCTACCCCCTGAAACAGACCGCCGATCTGCCCTTGTCGTTTCTCTAACGGCTGATCTTCGTCGGTCACCTTGTAACCATATTGGTTACATTGGTGCCAAAAGCAAGAGGGGTCGGCGGGAAAATCACAAGAGCGGGCGATTGGAGCAAACTTCTGATGCGGCCGTTCCCGCCCGAAAGCGTTCTCGACGCCGGCGACATCTTCATCGCCGCGCCCGAGATCATCGCTTGGGCGCGGGAGACCTTCGTTGATGACGGCGCTTCGCTTCAAAACGAGGACCATCGCCATCTGCAGCACGCCTCGCTCGGCGCATTGTGGACCAACGTCACCAACGCAAGGCAGGGCCGCTCCGTTGTCGGCCAGTGCGAGCACGGCCTTCCGCCGCTCTCTTCATGGCAGCGCGCCAGATTCGAGCAGCAACTCGTCGGCTGGTTCGGCGAGGTACCGGACTTCGTGCTCACGTTCGACGCGCGCTACGCCGCCGACTGTTCCGACGACGAGTTCTGCGCGCTTGTCGAGCACGAGCTCTATCACGCCGGGCAGGAGCGCGATCAATTCGGCGCGCCCAAGTTCCGCAAGAGCGGCAAGCCGGCCTTCGGCATCAGGGCACACGACATCGAAGAGTTTCTCGGCGTTGTCCGTCGCTACGGGGCAGACGCGGCTCATGTCCAGGCCATGGTCGAGGCCGCAAAAAAAGGACCAGAGATCGCCCGGGTACGGATAGCGCAGGCCTGCGGCACCTGTTTGTTGAGGGGCGTGGCATGATCAAGTTCGAGCCAGTTCCCGGCACAAGGCCGAAGCGAGAACGCGCCATCAAGCCGAAGCCAAAAAAAAAGGCGGTAAGGGGTAAGGCCAGCAAGGCCAAGGCTGCCCGCAAATCCCCGACCGGTCTTTGACGGGATCCGACGATGGTCGCCAAGCTCTCCAACGAGGTCAAAACCTTCATCGTCCAAGCGCTTGCCTGCTTCGACACGCCTTCCGTCGTCGCCACGGCGGTCAAGAAAGAGTTCGGGCTCGACATCTCCCGGCAACTCGCCGAGAGCCATGACCCGACCAAGCGTACCGGGCGCGACCTCGCCAAGCGCTGGAAAGCGTTGTTCGAGGAGACCCGCAAGGCGTTCCTCGAAGACACGGCGGCCATTGGCATCAGCCATCGTTCGGTCAGGCTGCGCGCTCTCCAGCGCATGGCGGCCAAGGCCGAAGACATGGGCAACATGCAGTTGGCGACGCAGATCCTGCGCCAGGCCGGCGAGGAGATGGGCGGCGCCCTCACCAATCGCCGCGAGCTGACCGGAAAGGACGGGAAGGATTTGCCGGCCGCACCCGCGCCGGTCAACATCTTCCAGCTTCCAGACAATGGCAGAGGGTAACGCCGGCCCGAGGATCATCCGTCCGCAGCCGGGCCCTCAAACAGCCTTCCTCAGTAGCGCGGCAGATATAGCCATCTACGGCGGCGCCGCTGGCGGCGGTAAAAGCTGGGCGCTCCTGATGGAGCCGCTCCGGCACGTCCACAATCCGGACTTCGGCGCGGTTTTCTTCCGGCGCACCACGGTCCAGGTGCGCAACGAGGGCGGCCTCTGGGACGAGAGCGAGAAGCTCTACCCGCTGCTGCAGGCCAGGTCGCGCGCCGCCCCGGATCTCGACTGGACGTTCCCCGGCGGGGCAACGGTTTCCTTCGGCCACCTCGAGCACGAAAAGACCGTCCAGAACTGGCAAGGCAGCCAGATCCCGCTGATCTGCTTCGACGAGCTGACGCATTTCTCGGCCAAGCAGTTCTGGTACATGCTCAGCCGCAACCGCTCCATGTGTGGCGTGCGGCCCTATGTGCGGGCGACCTGCAACCCGGACGCCGATTCCTGGGTCGCCGAGTTCATCGCCTGGTGGATCGATGAGGAATCGGGCCTCGCCATCCCCGAGCGCGCCGGCGTCATTCGCTGGATGGTTCGCATCGGCGACGCCATCATCTGGGCGGACAACCCGCAGGACCTCGCCGAGTATCGCGCGCCGAACGAGCGCGGCGAGATGGTGCCGATACTGCCGAAGTCGGTCACCTTCATCCCGGCGAAGCTGACTGACAATCCCGCCCTGATGGCGGCGGACCCGAGCTACATCGCCAACCTGATGGCGCTGCCGACAGTCGAGCGCGAACGCCTTCTCGGCGGCAACTGGAAGATCAGGCCCGCAGCCGGCCTCCTGTTTCAGCGCGGCTGGTGCAAGGTCGTCGATGTGGCGCCGTCGATCCTCAAGGCGGTACGCGGCTGGGATTTGGCCTCGACGCCGAAGACCGAAGAAAACGATCCCGACTGGACGACAGGGACGAAGATCGGAAAGCTCGCCGACGGCGCATTCATCGTGCTCGACCATCGACGCGATCGCCAGGGCCCGAACGGCGTCGAGACGCTGCTCAAGAACACCGCCGACGAAGACGGCAAGACGGTGGAGATTTCGCTGCCGAAGGACCCGGGCGCCGCCGGCAAGAGCTACGCCGTCACGCTCACCAAGAAACTGCTCGGCTTCAACGTGCGCTCGACGCCTGAAACCGGCGACAAGGTCACGCGCTTCAACGCGTTCTCCGCCCAGGCCGAGGCCGGCAATGTGCTGGTGCTTCGCGGGCCATGGAACACGACCTGGTTCAACGAGCTCGAAGGGTTTCCGGAGGGCGCGCACGACGACGACGCGGACTCCACAAGCCGGGCCTTCAACGCGCTGACGGCGCGCTTTGAGACCAACGACGAATTTGCAGCACCAATAAGGGTGGGAGGCGATGGCTAAACGACCGCGCAGCGCTATGCCCGCCGCGGCACCGGTGGCCCCGACTGTCACCGCAGGCGTTCCAGGCTTTGCCCATTTCGGCGGCTTCATCGCCTCGCAGGAAAGGCGAAACGAGGTCGTCGGCCCGCAGAAGTGGGTCACGTTCTCCGACATCGCGACGAACTTCTCCATCGTCGCCTCCGGCATCCGGCATTTCCTCGGGCTGATCGCCCGCACCGAATGGACGGTCGAGCCCGCGGGGAGCGAAGACGATCCGGAGGAATTCAAATCGGCGGCCAAGGAAGCGGCCGATTTCGTCGAGAGCTGTCTGCATGACATGGTGACGCCATGGTCGCGCGTCACGCGTCGCGCCTCCATGTACCGCTTCCGCGGCTTCGACATCCAGGAGTGGACGGCCAAGCGCCGCATGGATGGCAAGATCGGCATGCTCAACGTCGCGCCGCGTCCCTGCCACACCATCGACCGCTGGGAACTCACCGACATGGGTGAGGTGCTCGGCATGTGGCAGGCGAACCCGAACACCGGGCAATACCTATTTCTTCCCCGCTCCAAGGTGCTCTACGTCGTCGACGACGCTCTGACCGACAGCCCCGATGGGCTGGGCCTTCTGCGCCACCTGGTCGAGCCGGCCGAGCGGTTGAAGGAATACCTTCGCCTCGAGGGCATCGGCTACCAGCGCGATCTGAGGGGCATCCCCGTGGGTCGCGCTCCGATCAGCGCGCTCAACGCCGCGGTCAAGGAAGGCAAGCTCACAAAAGAGCAGTCGCAGCTCCTGCTTGACGCGATGACCGACCTGGTCAAGATGCAGGCCAAGACGCACGACACCGGCGTCATCCTGGATTCCAAGACCTACGAAAGCCAGACCGACACCGGCGTCCAGGTCTCCCCGGTACCGCAATGGGCGATCGATCTGGTCACCGGCAATGCCACCGGCATCGATTCGCTCGGCAACGCCATCAACCGCGTCAATCGCGAGATGGCGCGCATCCTCGGCGTCGAGCAGCTGATGCTGGGCGAAGGCGTCGGCACCAGGTCGCTCTCGGAAGACAAGACCTCGAACTTCTTCCTCCAGGTCGAGGGCGCGCTGGCTGACATCGCCGAAAGTGGCGAGAAGGATTTCATCGGTCCGCTCTGGCAGTTGAACGGCCTCGATGACGAGTTGAAGCCGACGCTCAAATACGAGGCGGTCCAGTTCAAGGACGTGGCGAAGATCACGGCCGCTCTGAGGGACATGGCAACGGCCGGCGCTGTGCTGCAGCCGAACGATCCGGCCATCAACGATGTGCGCGATCTGCTCGGCGTGGCGCGCGAGCCGGAAATCGATCCGGAACTGCTCGACGCCATGAACCGCATAAAGGCGGGTCTGCCGGCCGACGATAGCGTGCCGCAGGATCCGGAGGAGCCGATGCCGAATGATCCGGCAGCCGGCGCCAAGCAGCGCCAGAAGGTGCCAGGCAGGCGCAAGGTGATGAAGCGCAACGTGATCGCGATATGAGAGTTTCGGCCGACCCCACCAGCCCGTTCTATCACCAAGGCGTGCTCTACAACGTCATCCTCGACGGCGTGGAACAGAAGATGGTGATCGAGGCGGACGACGAGGAAGGCTGGATCATCCGCACCGTGCTTGATGCCGAGGGCAACGTTGCGATCACAGAGGACGGCGAGAACATCAAGCACGAGCTCGTCGAAGGCACCGTCAAGTTGGAGCCGATGTAATGCCGACCGTCACAATCGGTGGAAACACCTACACGACGTATTCCACCGTCACCGATGCCGACATCTATCTCGGCGGATCGACGACGGCAGACGCATGGCGCGCGGCGGACGCTGACACCAAGGCACGCGGGCTCGTCTCGGCGACGCGCTGGATCGATGAGCAGTCATGGGTCGACGCCTATTCGACCTTCGACCTTCGCCTCGCAAACCCGGCCTTCATCAACGCCTGCATCGAGCTGGCGGCCCTGCTTGTCGACGACGCCGATTTCCGCACCACGTTTGGACAGGTCCAACAGAAGCGGATCAAGGCCGGCAGCGTAGAAATCGAAAACTTCAGGGGCACGACGGTCCAGACCGACACGGCGTTCCCGTCCAACGTCATGCTGCTGATCGGGCAGTATCTTGCCGGTTCGGAACCGGCGTTCGGCGGCGCCATCACCTTCGGCACATGCCGGGAAACCACGCTCGACGAAGGCTACGGCTTCAACCGCGGCATCTTTTGAGGAACAGGATCGATGGGTAAGCCCTACGGGAAGATGATCTTGCCGGCCTCTTCGCAGGTCGCTGTAACGCCGGATGACAGCAACGATCTGCCGGGCGGCGTCTGCAATGCGCTCGAGGTGATCGCCACAGGCGACGTGGCCTGCATCGCCGCAGCGGATACGGCGGCCATCACGCGCACCGCAGTCCCCGCTGGCACCGTGATCCTGGTGCGCGCAAGGCGGGTGAAGGCGACCGGCACCACCGCGACGGTCGTCGCGCTCTACTGAGGATTTGCACAGCCGCTCTTGACAGGGCGCGGGTGATGTAACCAGAATGGCACCAAATCAGGTGGCAACCTGCAAATAGAGCTTTTCCTGCGCGGGAACTGGCTTTGGCAAGACAGAGGAATGGAACGCTTAATCCGCGCTAGGCAATCCCTCCACCTCGGGGTCGTAGATGGGGTAACCGCAATACCCTTGCAGGCCGAGGAAGCGGTGACAGCCGGGAGAGACCGGCGCGAGATCCATGAGGGGCCTTTGCCGCAAGGTGGTAAGGGCATGTGGGCATCGGGATCAGAGCGTTGGTGCTCCCTGATGCACAAGGCGGCCAGACTACTCGGCCAACGGGAATAAACATCGCACCAACTACCGGCCCCAATACGCGGTCCTGGGCATGACATAAAAAGGCCCATCGAACACCGAGCGCCGGTACACTCCCCGGCCGCGACCACGACCGTTTCCGGTACATCGGCGTGCATGGCGAAACGAGAAACCGGCGGGCACGGCTCGCCAACAGGCGGCTCCAAGCCCGACAGTTTCACAGGCACGTGCCAGGGTGCGCCAGAAGGCAGAGGATCGATCGGCGTTGTTAACCGGGTCAATGGTCCTCTGCCTTTCGCTTTTCACGCGTCAAAATCAAATCGGCAGTGGCGGCACCAGTCCGCCGGGCCGGTTCTCCTCGTCCCACATCTCGGCGAGCATCGCCACGCCACGCCAATAGTCCTCGCCGCGCTCGATCCGCTTCGAAGCGGTGAGCAGTGCGGGATTGTCTGTTTCCTTCCATGTCGCCGGATCGTTGAGATCCTGCGCCGGGTCACGGGGGTCGTAAGCGAGTTTAGAGATGGGTTCCTCCTGTTCGATCGAAGGTTGCCGCAAGCCGGCAAGAGCCAGGGGATGGTGCACGAAGCACTGGCACCGTTGGCGGACGCAACCGGTGAAATCGCTCGCTGCAGAGTTCGGCGTCAATGCATCGACGATCCGAAGCATCTTGCAGCGGAGGGCGTGGAATTGGCTGAGTTGATGGCGCGCGCCTCATCGCTGACACGCTATGCGCTCGACGCAAGCTTCGCCAAGCGTAAATCCGACGATCATCTGCGCGTCGAACAACTCGTCGCGAAAATGGAACGCTCCGTCAGGCAGGCGTTCCTCACCTTTGTCCAGAATGTCCGCTCACAAGTCGTGATGCGTGAGGTGGCCGAGCTGCTCGGCCGCTCCGATGTCGAGAGCGCGCTCAAGATCGTCGATCGCTACGTGGTGCGCATGGCGCCGGTGGTGTCGAGCGTCTTCATCGCCTCGGCCAATGACGAGACGAAAGCTCTGGCCGAGCAGGTCAACCGGATCTCGCCGGCAGTGGGCATCTCGTTCGATCCGACCTATCAGCGCGCCGCCGACCTGATGGCGGATGCGCAGTTGAACTTCATCCAGGATTTCACGGCGACCCAGCGGGAAGCAGTGCGGACGGCGCTGACGCAGGCGCTGATCGATGGCGAAGGCCCGATCGGTACCGCCGCCGCGTTCCGCAATGCCATCGGGCTCACGGCCAGACAGCTCGCGGCGATCCAGAACTACCGCAACCTGCTCGCCCAGGGGTCGAGCGAGGCGCTGGACCGCGACATCCGCGACCGCCGCTTCGACAGGACGGTGCAGCGCGCCGTGAACACCGGCGAGCCGCTGAGTACGAAGCAGGTCGACGCCATGGTCGACCGGTACCGGGATCGGTACCTGATGTCTCGCGCCGAGACGATCGCCCGCACCGAGACCGGAAATGTCGTCAGCCAGGCTCGCGACGAGGCGTTCAAGCAGGTCGCGGCCGAAGCCAACATCACCAGCGACATGGTCGAGCGCACCTGGCGCGCCACCCGCGACAGCCGCACCCGCGATAGCCACGCCGCCATGAACGGCCAGAAGGTCGAGGGCACCGAGGAAGCGTTTATCTCCGGCGCCGGCAACCGGCTGATGCGGCCGCACGATCCGGCCGCTCCGGCTTCGGAAGTGATCAACTGCCGCTGTGTGCAGACACTGAAAATAAAGAGGCGTACCCCGTGATCTCAGACCCCAACGACGCCGACGCGCAGCGCATCGCCGCGCAGTTCCAGATCGGCGACGAGGTCGTCTACGTGCCGGAAGGCGTGATCACGACAGTCGCCGGCTATGTCTGGCAGGAGAAGGTCGGCACACCACCGACCATCGCGCTCTACGGGCTCGCCTGCGGCATCAGCGTTCCGAAGGATCTTCTTGCGGTGTATGTCGGATGACCCAGATCGTGAAATGGGCGGTCTTCGCGCCGCCGGCACTGCAAGCGCTGCTCTCCCGCGAGCCGGAAGCGATGGCGCAGGTCCAGGCCTTCGCCGAGGACCGCGGCGAGCCTGATTTCGACATCGCCGGACCGCCCGATCGCGAGGAAGCGCTCCGCCACAAGAAGAGCTGGGGCACACTGGAAGGCGTGCCGCTGCCATGCGTCCGAATCCGCATGCGCAAGACCAAGCACCACCTCACTGGCGATCGACTGATCGAGATCGCCTGCACCGACGCCCACTTGGTCGAGGTGACGCGCTGGAACTTGCTGGCCTCGGCGCCAAAGCAGCCGGCCTTGGTGAACTGATGAGCCAGCCCGGTTCCGGCGACGTGCACGTGCCTTCGACGCAATGGCCGAAGGGCAAGAAGCCGAAGAAGGATGCGATGGCAAAGGACGCGCCGCGCTCGCTGAAGCCGCTCGACGAGGACACGGCGCACACCCCCTTCCCGTATGACGCCACGGCGCTGGGCAACCTTCGCTCCGACCAGAAGCCGCGCTTCTTCGGCGTGCTCACCAATCCGGAGCTTTTGCCGGACAAGACGCTTCCGGTCGACAGCCTGGTCGCCATGCAGAACCGCGTCGATCCGAAGAAGGTCGAGGCGCTGCGCGGCGTGAAGCATGGCAAGCCGCCGGTCGTGGTGCACATGAACGGCCGCAACTACATCGCCGACGGTCATCATCGTGCCAGCGCTGCCTGGCTCGACGGCGAGGACAACATTCCGGTCAAGTACAAGGATCTCGAACCCGTGAGCAACGCCATGAAGATGGCCGATCCTTCGATCCGCATCTGCAAGGTCGACGAGAGCCTGGGCATGGTCTTCGGCTGGGCCATCGTCTGCAAGATCAATGGCGAGGACTATTACGACCTCAATATCGACAAGGGCGGCGAGCGCGTTCCGGAGCATATCCCGGAAGACGCCATGCTCAAGGCCACCATCGATTTCATGAGCGGCGCCCGCGCCGGCAACGAGATGCACGCCGGGCCCGACAAGGGAACCTTCGTCTGCGCCTGGCCGATGACGACTGAGATCGCCAAGACCATGGGCATCACCACCGACCGCACCGGCCTGATGGTGGCATATCGTCCGCCGGCCGATGTGCTCGCGAAGTTCAAGAGCGGTGAATACACCGGATTCAGCATCGAAGGGGCTCGCCTCTCGTCGATGGAGCAGGAGGTCTGATGGCCAAGACACGCATCCTCACGGGTCTCCGGCTGGACAAGATCGCCGCGGTCGATCGCCCCTGCCAGGAGCATGCGACGGTTGCGATCATCAAGCGCGCCGGCGGCGCGAAGATCGACGCCGATCGCATCGCCAAGGACCTCTATGGCGTTATGTCAAGTTCCGGCAATCCGCCCGGCCCGCGCTCCTTTGCCGATCTGTTCGCCGCAACGGAAGAGTGTCGGCGCCAGTCGGAAGTCAGCCAGGAGCTTTGGCCGTATTTCGATGCGCTCACCGATTCCATCCGTTCGATCGTCGCCGACACCGCCATGGACGAGGCCGGCAAGGTCGCGGCCATCGCCACATCGATCGACCAGTTCAAATCGGCGGTGACGGCGGCCATTCCCGACGCCGAAGCCGAGATGGAGAAAGTTTTCACCGACCTCGCCAAAAGCGCGGTCACCTATGCCGGGCAGTCCGGCGATCACGTCAGGAACAAGGAGAATCCGATGTCTGACGATGCCAAGAAGGTCGCCGACCTGGAAAAGTCGGTTGCCGATCTCACCAAGCGCGCGGAGAAGGCGGAAGCCGACCTCGCCAAGGCCAATGCGGACCTCGCAACGGCCAACACCAAGGTCACCGACCTCACCAAGGCGGCCGACCTCGCCAAGAACGACGAAGTGCTCAAGGTCGGCGAGACCGAAGTGCGCAAGTCCGCCGTCGGCGAAGCCTCGTTTGCCATCTTCAAGGCGCAGGCTGCCGAGATGCAGAAGGCCCGTGACGACGCCGAGAACGCGCGCATGGAAAAGCGCGCCGATGACGAGTTTTCCCACGTTCCCGGCACCACGGCAGAGCGCGCCGGCATGCTCAAGGCGATCAGCAAGGTCGCTGACGAGAATGTCCGCAAGGCCTTCGATGCGGTGTTCAAGCAGGCTGAGAAGCTGGCAACCGCCGCCTTCACGACCGTCGGCATCAACAAGCACGAAGTCGCGGGCAGCCCCGAGGCCGAGCTCGAGAAGATGGCCGACGACCTCGCCAAGAAAGAGAACATCTCGAAGGCGAAGGCCTACAGCCAGGTGCTCGAGACCGACAAGGGCCGCGAGCTCTATGCCAAGCGGGCACAGCCGCAGGCGCAGTAAGCCACGCTTCCCAAGCATCCTCACCAACAGGCCGCCTCCGGGCGGCCTTTTCATTGGCGCCGCGCCAGCGGCAAGCAACCCTCCAGGAGGCCTAGATGGCTACCGAAAGCACCCTCAATACCCGGACGTATCCGGCAGGCGCCGACCTGTCGGGTTCGCAGTTCCGGTTCGTCAAGCTCAACACCAGCGGCCAGGTCATCGCCTGCTCCGCCGCCGGCGAGCGCGCCATCGGCGTGCTGCAGAACACGCCGGATGCGGCCGGCAAGGCCGCTACCGTCGCCGTCGCCGGCCAGACCAAGGTTCGCTTCTCCGCCTCGGTCAACCCGGGCGTGGCGATCGCGACCAATGCCAGCGGCGATGTGCAGACCGGCGCCACCGGCAACTTCGTCCTCGGCACCGTGGTCGAGAACCCCGCCGGCGCCAACCTGATCGGCTCGATCGAGTTCCAGCCGCAGGCCGCTGTTCCGTAAGACCAGCGCTTTCCACCCTCCCATCAACCGCGTCGCGACGACGCCGTTTTCCTACAAATGGAGACTTAAATGCCCAATCCTACGGCAAGCGCGGTCCACGTAAATCGGCCGCTCACCAACATCTCGATCGCCTACATGCAGGACGCAGCCGGCTTCGTCGCCGACAAGGTGTTCCCGAACATCCCCGTCATGAAACAGGCCGATCGGTATTTCCGCTATGACCGCTCGGACTTCTGGAGGAACCAGTACCAGAAGCGCGCGCCCGGCACGGAATCGGCTGGCAGCGGCTGGAAGATCGACTCCACGCCGACGTACTTCGCCAATGTCTGGGGCCTGCATAAGGACGTCGACGACCAGATCCGCGCCAATGCGGACTCGCCGCTCAACATGGACCGCGACGCCACGCTGTGGCTCTCGCAGCAGGGCCTGATCAGCCGCGAGGTGACCTGGGCTGCGAGCTACTTCACCACCAGCGTCTGGACCGGAATCGACGGCACCAACGGCGACATCACCGGTGTTGCGTCCTCGCCTTCTACCAACCAGGTGCTGCAGTGGAACGACGCCGCGTCGAACCCGATCAGCGACGTCAAGGCGCAGTCCGACAACATCCACCTTCTCAACGGCCTTCGCCCCAACAAACTGGTGCTCGGCCGCCAGGTGTGGACGCAGCTGTCGGAACACCCGGACCTGATCGACCGCATCAAGTACACCTCGGGCAACAACAACCCGGCGATCGTTTCTCGCCAGGCTGCCGCCGCGCTCTTCGAGCTCGACGAGATCTCGATCATGGATGGCATCCAGGCCACCAGCGCCGAGAACCCGACCTTCGAAACGTCGATGACCACGGCGTTCATCGCCGGCAAGAAGGCGCTTCTCGTCTATGCCGCGCCGCAGCCTTCGATCCTGCAGCCGTCCGGCGGCTACACCTTCTCGTGGACCGGCTACCTGCCGGGGCAGGGCAACATGGGCCAGGTGATCTCGTCCTTCCGCATGCAGCACCTCAAGGCTGACCGCGTCGAAGGCGAAATGGCCTACGACCAGAAGCTCGTCGCGGCGACCTGCGGCGTCTTCTTCACCTCGATCATCGCCTAACCGGGCGCCGGTCACCCAATCCAAGCAGAGGACAACAAGCAATGGCAAAAGCGTCCATCTGGCTCAAACTATTCGACCGGGAACGAGACTTCGTCGCCAACAAGGTCATGATCCTTGGCGGCCAGGACCTCGTTCCCGGCGATCCCATCGACAAGACCCTCGTCAACACCAGGCGCCTGCGCCAGATGTACGAGGCACGCAAGATCCTTATGGTCGAGGCGGTGGAGGCCGAGATCGAGCACATCGGCGAGGAAATCGCCGAAGGCTGGCGCGATCTGCCATGGCTCCCCGAGATCAAGGGCGGCCCGACCATCCGGCAACTCGCCGCGAAATTCACCGACAGCGCCATCCGCAATAAGGATGCCGCCATCGCCATCATCGAAGCGGAGATCGCGCGCCGCGAGGCAGCGTTGAACCCGACAACAAATGTCGTGCAAAATATTCCTGAAAATATTCCGGAGCACTGGAAAGAGCTTGCCGAGGCCGACCGCATCGCGCTCGCCAATGCGCTCCAGCCCGGCGCCGAGCCGATCACCGATGTCGCCGACGCTGACGCGCTGATCGAACTGGAGGTTGAGCAGCGCGCCGCAGCAGTGCAGCCGCCGGCCACCGACACACCGGCTCCGGTCGAGGAGCCCGCGCCCGAACCGGAAGCGGAGCCGCCGCCGGCCGAGACCAGCGAGCCGGTCGCTGAGACCAGCGAGCCGGTCGCTGAGACCACCGAGGAAACCCAGCCGGCCGAAGGCGATGGCCAGTCAGCTTGAGGCCCAGCTCGCCAAGACGATCGCCAAGGCCTTCAAGGGCAAGCTGCTGAAAGGCACGCTGCGCCGCGAGGTGCCGGGCACCGGCAACGACAGTTTCGGCGATCCGAACAGCGGCAGCGTCGCGACATACCCGTTCGAGGGCATCCGCGAGGACTATACCGCGACCTTCCGCGCCCAGGCCGGCATCCCCTCGACCGACGTGCGCGTGCTGATCATCGCCGGCAGCATCGGCACCGCGCCGAAGCAGGACGATCAGGTCCTGATCCGCAGCGCATGGCACAAGGTGCGCGCCATCGAAAGCATCGACCCGGCGAACGCCACCTATGCGCTCCAGTGCTTCGAGATCAGAGACCAGACCGCCTAGGTCACTTCGAGCATAGCGGCGACAACCCGGCGGGCGTGAGTCTTGCCAAGTGTCTTCGCCAGGAACTCGACGGCGCCGATCATCTCGGCGACGGCTTCATCTATCGCTGTAGTTCGGCCGACGACTTCTTCGTTGGCCGCATGTCGGCAGAATGCTTGAGCAATCGAAGCGCTGCGCCGCTCGACGGCTCCCATGTCAGTCTGAGGCAATTCCCGGATCCCCAATGGTCAGGCTGACAATAAGTCTAAGCTCGCTGACTGTGTCTGTGCGTTACATCTTGTGAGCAGCGTTAATAAAGTAGTACCGCTTTTCGCAATATTGGCCATTTGTGGAAGCATTTCAGCGGGATAGGGTTTGTGGATAAGTGGCGGGTATGAAGAAGACCCCGCCGCGCCACTTTCATGTTCGTTTGCCGGAAGACCTGTTCGCTGACATCGTTGAAGGCATGCGTCGCAAGGGCGGCAAGAGCCTGAATCGGGAAATCGTTGAACGCTTGAGTGAGACGAACGCGGACGACGCTGCCAGCCGCATCGCCGAGGCATTGCGGCCGCTTCTCGGTACGCTCGACGAGGCGGAGAGCGAGAAGGTCGCAGGCCTCATCGGCGAGGTGGCGCAAGTCCTCACCAAAAGCCGGACGCGAAAGCGAAGTCGGCCGAAATAGTCCCTACAGACCGGAGACTGCCTTGAGCGTCCAATGGAACGGAGCGGCCGTGATGGCCAAGGTCCGTCAGGCGGCGCTGCAGGCCGTGGTGCGCGCCACCGAGAGCGTGGTCGAGGAAGGCACCAGCCTGATCCTCGACACGCCGAAGTCGGGCAAGATCTATGAGCGCCGCGGCATCAAGCACCAGGCCTCGGCGCCGGGCGAACCGCCGGCGAGCGACACCGGCCGCCTCGTCCAGTCCGGCCACGCTGAGTACGACACCAAGGCGATCAGCGGTACCGCCGTCTGGTCGGCCGCGCATGCCGAAGCGCTCGAGCACGGCACGCAGAACATGGAGCCGCGTCCCTTCGCCCGCCAGGCGCTCGCCAACAAGCAGGACGAGATCAACAAGGACTTCGCCGAGGAAATCGCGGCGGTGCTGAAATGAGCGCGCCCTCGCTCGACGGGCTCTTGCCTGGCCTGCGCGCCGCCATCATCGCCAACACTGCCATTGCCAATCTGCACGGCCTGTTCAACGGCGAGCCGTCGGTGCATACGCGGCGGCCGATTCCGGCGGATGCGGTGGCGCCCTCTACAGTCATCGGGCCGATCGCCGCGCTGCTCGACGGCGACGGCCTCAGCGACTACCGCCCGACCGTCTCGATCGACATCTCGACCTATGGCGAACAGTCCAAGGACCTGCGCACCGTCGACAGCATCGCGGAGAAAATCCGCCTGCTGTTCCACCGCCAGCCGCAAGCGCTCACGGTCAACCTTTACAAGGTCGTGATGATCCGCGCCCGCGGACCGGTGCCCGCGCCCGTCGATGACGACACCGATGTCGGCCGCCGCGTCACGCTGACGATCGACCTGTTCGCCCAACCGTAGAGAAACCGGCCCAGCAAGCCGGCTCGGCCCGTCGTGAGACGCGCCAGTCCCAGCGTCACCGCGCCGTGAGGCGTCAGACCAGAAGGAAGCCTCTGGCTCAACCCCCGACCGCTGTGAAGCGGCCGATCCCAACGAAGGAGACCGACCTTGTCCATTTTCGCCACAGCCGGTGCAAAATTCTACCTGGGCACTACCGCCAGCATCGATTTCACCTCCTACGCAACCGCGCTCGCCGCATTCCAGGCCGACACCTACACCCAAGTCAAGCCGATGGAGACGGTCGGCGATTTCGGCGATACTGCCACGGACGTCAAGTTCCTCGGCCTCGACGATTCCCGCGCGCAGCACCTCAAAGGTTCGAACGATGCCGGCGTCCAGCAGCTCATCGCCGGCTTCGACGCTACCGATCCCGGCCAGATCGCGGTGAAGGCGGCAAAAGCGTCGCCGCAGGACTTCAATGCCAAGGTGGTGTTCAACGACGCACCGGTGGCGCGTTCCGCGACCTTCACCGTCACCATCGCCGCGCCCGGCGTCTTCACTGCCACGGGCCACGGCCTCGAAGTGGGCGACGTGATCCAGCTTTCGACCACCGGCGCGCTGCCGACCGGTCTGGCCGCTGCGACCGACTACTACGTCAAGACTGTCCCCACGTCGGACACCTTCACGCTGTCGGCGACATCTGGCGGCTCGGCGATCACCACCACGGGCACCCAGAGCGGCACCCATACCTTCACGACCGTTCCCTCGGGCACGGTTGCCTACTACCGCGGCAAGGTCATGGCCTTCAAGCGCGTGATGGGCACCGGCCCGGACAACGTGATCAAGCTGCAGTTCGATTTCGGCATCAACTCCGACATCATCGAAGTCCCGGCGGCTGAGTAAGCCGCTTCCCTCGGGGCCGCCACGAGTGCGGCGGCCCTTTTCCTCAAGCGTAAGGTGAACCATGTCTCTCGCAGACCTCAAGAAAGCCCGCGTTGCCGTCGAGATCGACGGCGTGGATTATGAACTCATTCCTTCCCCGGACGCGATCATCACGCTGTCCGGCAAATATGACGGCCTCGCGCCGCTGATTGGCGCCATTCAGAGGCTCAACGTCAAGGCGATGGGTGACACCGTGGTCGCAGGGCTTGGCTTGGAAGGCAAGGCCGCCCGCGAGATGATGATGTCGGTGGCGTGCACGCCTCTGCTCGAGCTTCTGCCACAGCTTTCGACGTTCGCCTCGATCCTCACCAATGGCGGGCGACCGCTGACACAGGCGGCGGATGACAAGGACGATCAGGAGGGCGACAAAGGCCCTTTGTAACTCTTGAGGAATACGCGGAGGGTCTCGTACGCGTCGCCATGGGACGGTTGCTCTGGTCCTTCGACAAGGCCATGAAAACCGATTGCCTCGCCATCCTGATGGCGATCGATAGTCAGGCAGATTTCCTCAGGGGCCTTTTTGGACGCAGCGACGCGCCGGCGCCGAAGCCGGCGGAGCTGCCGAAATTCACGCCGGCCGTGCTCTTTTCGATGGCGCCAAGGCGCGTTCTGCGGCCGCCATGAATTAGAGGAAGCCATTCCCCTTACAGACCGCGATCATCTTGCGGGCGAAAGCGATGGTTTCTTCGTTCCAGCCGAGATCGACGGCGTTCTCCAGGTTTCGCTTGGCCTTCTTGCAGGTCGCGGTCGCCGCTTCGACATCGCCAGATTTCGCATTGAGAAATTCGAACACCGCGGCTTGGTGCTCGGCCGCGTCACGGCTCTCTCGCCAGACCGACCAGATGTAGATGCCGCCTGCGGCGCAGACTACCAGGCAGGCCAGCGCGACCAGTCCTTTCAGCCAATTGTCCATTGGCGTCCCTCCCGTCCCTTCGATCCTCAGAAGCTAATCCAGGCGCTCGCTTGGTGGCAATTAAGGAAATTCGCTCGTGGAAGTAGCCGGTACCGTTACGATCCAGATCGGCGGCAATATCGCGCCGTTCGAGCAGGCTCTTGCCAAGGCCAACCAACTCGCCGCGACGTTCGACGCCCAGATCAGCCAGAAGCTCTCCGGTGCTGGTGTCTCGGAAAGCCTGGCGAAGATCGCGGCCAGCGTTGACCAGACCAATGCGCTTCTCGCCAGGATGTCGGGCTCCAGCACGCAGGCCACGGCGGCGTTGGGCAAAGTCACCACGTCGTCCCAGCAGGCATCGGCCGCCATTTCACAGGCGGGTTCGGCGGCCGCCGCCGCTACCGCCGAGATCAATCGCATCGGAACGACTGGCGCGACCGCGGGGCTCGGCGCCGCCACGGTTAGCGCGAAAGAGTTTGCCGCAGCGCTTGAGGCCGCCGGCGGCGATCTGAAAAAGGTCAATGTGACGCTGGAAGAGCAGTCGCAGGAGGTGAAGGCAGTCACCGACGCGCTGCGCGGCTATTCGCAGGCCCAGATCGATGCCTTCCGCTCGCAGCAGCAAGGCGAGAACTTCAATCGCGACCTGACCGAACGCATCGGCATCATCGACACGGCCACGAAATCGGCCCGGGAGTCGGCAGCCGTGTTCCAGGCCCTCGGCGTCACCGAGACGGAAGTTGCCCTCGGCGCGCGGAGCATGGCCACCGAATTCACTCACGGCGCTTCTGCTGCGCGCCTTTCAGGCGCTCAAATCGCCGAGCTTGGCCACATCGCCCGGTCCACCGCTGGAACATTGCTCGCTGGCGGCAGCGCCATGCAGGCGCTTGGCTATGAGGCCAATCGCATCGCATCAGTGCTCACGATCGGGCAGGGCGGCGTCGGCGGCACGCTCAAGGCCCTGGGTGACATGGCCGGCGCCACGTTCGGCAGACTGACGTCGTTGGCGACAAGCACTCCTGGCCTGATCGCGACCGCCGGCATCGGTGCGATCGCGGCGGTCAGCGCCTACGTCATCTCCGCACGCAACGATATCAAGAGCGTCGACGAGGTGCTGAAGGAGCACAAGGCGCTGATCGATGAGGTTGCGGGAGCTTATCCGGAGGCGGCGAAGGCCGCTGCGTCTTACGCCGAAGCGGCCAAGCGGATCCCGAAATCGGTCGCCACGGCCGACATCGTCGAGCAGGCCAAGGAGAACAAGAAGACCCTGGACGACACGATGGGCTATCTCTCGACTCGGCTGACGATGCTCAGCCAGGAATGGGGCCTTGTCGGTACCGCCGGCACCAAGGCCTTTGCTGATCTGGCGGAGATTGCCAAGTCAGGCGCCGCGGACGCCGCCGATCAGCTCGAAAGCGCGCTCGGTCGGCTGCGCATCGATCCGGCCTTGAACGAGAATGCGCATCAATTCGCGAAGGAGCTTCAATCCGACGCGACCGCGGCCGCAAAGCTTCAGGATGCGCTGAAGGAGAAGAACGCGATTAAGGACATAGTCGCCGACGGGAAAAGGGCGTCGCAGTCGCTCTATGATGTCTCGAAGGGCTTCAAGGACATTGGTTCGAGCGCAGGCGGCGCCGACGCTACCATCGCCAAGCTCTTCGGCACGCTGAATTCCGGTGCGACGGACCGCTTCGGCGTCCTGCGATCGGCGGGCAACATCGGCGGCCAGTTCGCGAGCAGCGTTCAGACGACGCTCGGCGCTTTCCAGCAGGTCAACGATGCCGTCCAACTGGCGCGCCAGTCCCAACTCCAGAGCTATCTCGAACTCGGTAGCCAGCTTCGCTCGACGAAGCAGGATATCGACACGGTCAAACAGGCCATCGCGACGTCCGCCGGCAGGGACAACATCGACGCCTATTTCGGCGACATCTCGAACATCAAGGGAGCGCAGCAGGCGATCTCCGACGCCACGTCCACGGTGCATAAGCTGTTCGATGCGCTCAAGACTGGCAACGCCAGCGTCAGCGGCGTCTACCAGTCCCTCGACATGGTGCGCCAGTCGCTCATCGGGGCAGGCCTTGGCGCCGACCAGGTCAACAAGTTCGTCGACTCGCTCGTCCGCGCCTATCAGCAGATGAACGCGGATTCGAGCGCAGCGAGGCAGCTCAACGCCGCCATCCAGGCGATCAAGAACCGCACCGTTACCATCACTGTGGTGACCCGCAAGGTCGGCACTGGCACGCAGACGACCTATGATGTGCCGAACAGCAATGGGGGCACCAGCGGCGTCGGCGTGACGCGCTACGGGGGGGCAGATGGGGAGTCTTCCGGACCTTCGCTCTCGTCCTATTCCGTGCCGACGGAAGGCGGAAGCTATGGCAGTCAGGGAGGTAGTGGAGGCAGCGGTTCGAGCACCGTCAACGTCACCCGGTTCGGCGGCGCGCGCGCTGCCGGCGGCCCGGTGGACGCGCAAACGCCCTATTGGGTAGGCGAGCATGGGCCGGAGCTAGTCGTGCCCAAGGGCGCCGGCACAGTCATCCCGAACGCGCAGTCGGTCATGTTTCATCAGGCTCTCGCCGATGCACAATCCGGCTTCACCGGCCGCGAGCCGACCCGAGAGGATGACCGCCTTTGGACCGTGTTGATGAATGTCGAGGCCAACACGCGCAAGACGGCGCAGATCCTCGACGATATCAAGACGGCCACGGCCAGCAGCGCGTCGGCGCTCAGCGGCGGCTCATCCTCTGGCGGGTCATCGACCGGGACGGGCACCACGCGCGATCCGCAGTATCAGCAATACCTCGACGTGCTGAAGCAGGTGCGGGCCAACTTCCAGGCCGCTGGCGTGCTCTCCGGCCAGCCGATCGGATACGGCCTTGGCAGGAGCGCGTCGCCGCAGCAGATCGCCCACAACATCGTCTACGGCGGCGCGTCGCCGCTCGGGGCGGCGGGCTCGACTTCCTACGAGAGGGATTCGGCGGCGGCCTATAGCGAGGGTATTCGCAGCGTCTTCCGCGGCGTGAATAATCTGGTCGACGCCAATGGCCAGCCCGTCAAAACCTACCCCGGATTCGACACCGGCGGCATGATCGGCGGCGGTCCGGGCGACACCCAAAAAGTCGAGTTCTTCAAGAACCCGAACGAGCGCGTCATCATCGCACGGCCGGATCAGTTCCAGGACGTGCGCCAGCAGCCCGCAGCGAACCAGAATAGCGCCAGCAGCGCCACCGACCGGCCCATCAACATCTCCATGCCGATATACATCCAGGGCGGCGCGCAAGTGAGCAAGGACAGCATCGCTGAGATGAAACGGCAGGCGACGATGGCGGTTCGCGAGGCGATCAGAGGCATCAATGGTCGATAACCTGATCATGCCCGAAAGGGTCTCGCAGGGCTTCAAGGGCGGCCCGACCTTTTCGACGGATAAGTCGACCCAGGTCAACATGCAGACCCGGCGCCTGATGAACGTATCGATCGCCAGGCACGTCTACACCTGGTCGATGCAGGACGCGCCGGCCGACCTGGTCAAGGCACTGCGCGCCTTCTTCTACGATCGCCGCGGCGATTTCAAAGTCTTCCTGATGAAGGACTGGACCAACTTCCAGTTGGTCGACGAGCAGATCGCGCTTGGTGATGGGTCGACCGTCGCCTTCCAGATCACCAAGACCGAGACGGCAGGCGTCAATCCCTATGTGCGCGTCATCCGCCACATCAAGGCAGGCACTCTGGTGGTCAAGGTCGACGGCGTCACCAAGACGCTGACGACCGACTACACCGTGAATTCGACGGGCCTGATCACCTTCGTCTCGGCACCGGCACTGGATGCCGTCATCACCGTGACGGCCGATTTCTATGTGCCGGTGGCCTTCGAGGGCGACGTCTTCGAGGCAAGCGTGCCCTATCAGTCGCTGGACATCATGAGCGTCGATGGCCTGCAGGCCAAAGAGGACATTCCGTGAGGGACTGGTCGCCGACGCTCATCGCCAACCTCGCCTCGCTGCAGGTCACGCGCTGCTTCCTGATCGAGATGGTGAACCCGATCGCGCTCTGTGGCACGGTGCGGTTGACGGATTTCGACCAGGATCGTGTCGTGGGCGGCAACACCTTCCTGAAATCGCCGGGCTTCAACGTCACCAAGTTCACGGTCTCGAATGGCGGCCGGCCGGCTGGGCTCGACATCGATCTGCCGTTCGATAGCGTCGGGCCTGTCTATGCCGACCACGTCAAGCGCGGCGCCTGGCGCGGCGTTCCCGTGACGGTATGGCTGGCCGACTTCACCAATCCGTCGGATCGCGAAATCGTGCTCTCCGGCTTTGTCGGCGAAACCGAGTTTACCGATCGGCTTGCCGGCTCGTTCAAGCTCATCACAAAGGCCGATGCCCTAGCCGATATCATTCTCTTCACCGTCCAGCCGAAGTGTTCCTTTCGGTTTGGCAGTTCGCAGTGCGGCGTCGATCTCACGCCCCTCACGCTCCCCGCCACTGTCGCGACGGTCACAAACAATGGGAAGTTCACCATCACCGTGACCAATCCGAGCGGCCTCAATTTCACGCACGGTAAGGTGGTCTTCACTGGTGGAGATAACGCCGGATGGAGCGACAACGCGCGCCGCTGGGTTTCCGGCACATCGCTTGTGGAATTGGTGTTGCCAGCCCCCTTTGATGTCCAGGTGGGTGACACGATTAACATCAGCGCTGGCTGCGACCTCTCTCGGAGCGGGTCGTTCGGCTGCAAGCATTACAACAACGTCAACCGCTACCCCGGCTTCGATTTCACGCCGGGCGAATTGCTGAGCTAGCAAATGGCCTATGTTCTTGGCGCCCGGCCGACCATCCACCTCGGCCCGACCCAGCAGGACAATACCAAGCAGCCCGAGGACGTATCGGCTACGCCGACCTTCTCGGTCTCCAAGGTCTTGGGCCGGTCGATCCCGATCGTTATCGGCACCGGCAAGGTCGATGGTATCCCGGTAGTCGGCGGCGCCGTCACCAGCCAGGTGATCAGCGGATACACCCAGCAGCAGCTCACGACACTGCAGAACCTCGGGGATTTCCCGCCCGGCACGAAGTGGCTCAACAACGACCCGTTCAGCCGCACCGTCGAGGTTCCGCAATATGGTTCGCAGCAGGCGGCCATGCTGGGCTATCTCTTGGCCTACGACCCGTTCGGCGACGGCTACAAGTTGGTGCGCCTCGAGGTCAACGGTGACGTCGTCTATGACGCGGAGAATGGCATCGGCGCATCGACAGCCTTTCGCTTCGATGGCGGCACGCAAACCGCTCCGGACGCCATCACCCAAACCAACATCGGCACCGATGCCGGCGCCTGGCAAAACTTCGCCATAGTCTACCTGTCTGGCTATCAGGCCGACAGCGCGCCAACCGTCAAGGCGGTGATCTCCAATGCCGCGACCGATGGCGGTGGCACGCATGAGATCGCCTGGACCGGAACGACGCCGGTCATTTACACGGAGAACTCGGCGGGTCGAGCGGCGGCCTATGACCCGACGCAGGACGTCATCTATCAATTGCTGGGGCAGAACGAGATTCCTGGCACTCCGCAAATCTATCTCGCGGTCCTCGACGCGCAGACCTACACCGAGCGCTATCGCGTTCCGCTTCAAGGCTCGGAAAATTATGTCGACGACGCCTACTGGCTCATGGCGATCCGAGGATCAGGGTTCGTCTTGGCGCGTTTTGCCAGCACGAGCTGGCCAGAAGTCGACATCGTCTATGACGTCGCCACCGGCAAAATCGTTTCCTCGCATGAGGAGAGCGGCGAAATCTTCGACTGGAAGATCGGTTTTCCGTTCGGCGAAAAGTACATCATCACGGGCTTCGATTTCGGGGCCGGATCGGGCCTGCCTTATGCCCTGATCGACATTCTCGGCAACGTCACGATTGGCCGGGTCACGGGCGCAGGAAGCGGCAGCCTTGTCTATGGTCGAGTGTCATCTGGAACCGTTTCCTTCTTCATCGACGCATCTGGTAGCGTAAAAGAAGCGACTTTCGATGGCGATGCCTGGACGACGGCCACGGTCTACACATCGGCCGGCGTGACGACCGGGAGCTGGTACGATCCGCAGACCGGCTATCTCGTCGTCTTCGAAACTGTGTCGGGCGCCTATTACGTCCGCTATGTCGACCCGAACACGGGATCCGTAGCGGACAGCATTACGGTAGATCGGACGTACTTCATCACCATGGGCACCCTCGTGACCGGCCGAGAGCGTTACTGGCCGCGCCCCGGCTATGTGATGATGACCGAAGGTGTCGACGACGACGGCAAGGTCTATCTGCTCGATGTTGGCGCCAAGACCATCTCGATCTTTGCCTCGCATACCGGCATCACCAACCTGGAATTCACCAGCGGCATCTTCGACCAGAACAAGAGCGCCTATTTCGAAGCGTTCGGCGATGATCACTGGGTCGAGCATCAGCTTCCCAATGTGAAACCCGGCCTTGTCAGCCTGACGTCGCTGCTCACAAAGATCATGTTCCTCGCCGGCTACGGGCCGAGCGAGTTGACCTTCGACGGCTTGGGCGGGATCGCGGCCTATGGGTTTGTCATCGGCAGCGACACCAACGTCCGGACGGTGCTGCAGTCGCCGTCGGAAATCTACGGCTTCACCTATGCCGACACCGGCGACGGCTTCTATTTCAAGAAGCCGGGGCAAGACACGTCCTTCGCGCTCGATCTGGCGCTGACGACGGCCGAACTGGTCTTCCAGGACAATGATGCCTCGGTCAAGAGCGTCGACGACGCCGAGATCCGCAGCGTGTCGCGCGTCGAGGTGGAATATGTCTCCCGCGACCAGGGCTATGAATCACGCCCGGCTTCCTTCACCATGCCGGCGACCAGCAACTCGATCCGGGTCGAGAAATACTCCACACCCTTGGTGATGTCGGACGCCGACGCGCAAAAATTCGTCACCGAGAAGTATTTCGAGCTCCAGGCCAAGCGGCGCTCGCATTCCTTCTCGCTCACCGGCGAGGTCCGGCTGCTGCCGGGCGACGTCGTTTCCGTGCCTAGCGGGACGATCACCTATACTGTCCAGGTCGATACCGTGGCGCTCGGCCGCAACATCGTTGCCGACATCGCATGCACCGAATTCCAGACCTCAGTGTCGACCACGATCACCCCGGTCACGAACCAGAGCCTTGGCAATCAACTGCCCGTTACGCTGGCGACGCAGTATATCCACCTCGACGTGCCGCTCTACCGCTACGCCGATGATCTGGCCGGGGCAGGGCTTAGGCAATACGGCATCCTCGCCTCGCGCGGCCAGCAGGGCTGGGGAGGAGGTGCTCTCTATCGCGGCGATGTCGCCTCGGCCTTGTCGCTTCTGCTCACCCAGGCGCCGCACAAGGGCGTCGTGGGAACATGCGTCATCGCGCTTGGCAACCCGCTCGATCCGTTCGGCACCGACGACACCTCGACCGTCACCATCCGGCGCACGGCCGGCGATGTGGCGCTGCTCGTCGACGCGACAGAGGACCAGGTGCTTGCCGGGGCGAACTTCGCCTATATCGGCGCGCAGGGGCGTTGGGAGGCGGTCGGCTATAAGACGGTAGTTGCCAACGCCGACGGCAGCTACACGCTCTCCGGCTTCTCCCGCCGCGGCTACAGGGGCACGGAAGTGTTCTGCGACACCCACGCCATCGGCGACCAGTTTGTCATGGTCGATGCGGCCTGGCTGAAATCGGTCAATCATCCCGTCTCGGACCTTGGCCTGTCGAAATTCTACAAGGCGATCGGCCTGACGCAGGATCCGTCGACTGGCATCGTCACCCAGAAGCAGATCATCGGCGCGGCCGAGACGCCTTACGCCTGCGTCAATCTCGACGCAGTGGCGGGTTCGCCCGACGGCATCGACATCTCGTGGGACTATCGCTCCCGGCTGACCGATGGGCTCAATCCGGCGAACTTCGGCGAGGCGGCACTGTCCTTCGAGATCGATATCTACGACGGCGTGACCTACAAGCGCACCCTGACGGCCACCGCCAATTCCGTCCACTATGCCAGCGCCGACGTGATCTCGGACCTCGGTTCCGATCCGCCAGCGGAAATCACCTTCGACGTCTTCATGATGAGCGCGCTCGATATCCTGGTGCCGAACCAGACGCGCGTCGGCGCGGGCCGGGGCTACCGAGCGCGCGGCCATATCGTGCTCGCGCCCGGCTCCATGACTGCCGACAATACGCACATCACCGCCGACAGCACCGCCTTCACGGCCGACGCAGCTTAGGACCATCCATGACAAAACAGGTCATCAACATCGGTTCGGTCGCCAACGACGGAACCGGCGATCCTCTGCGCACTGCGTTCAGCAAGGCGAAATCGAACTTCGACGAGCTCTACGCCAATTGGGAAATGACGGTCGCCGCCTCGGACGAGACGACGGCGCTGACGACCGGCACCAAGGTCACGTTCCGCATGCCGCGGGCGATCACGCTGACTGCGGTGCGGGCCTCGCTGACGACGGCCCAGGCCTCCGGCTCGATCTTCACCGTCGACATCAAGAAGAACGGCACGACGGTTCTCTCGACCCTGCTGACGATCGACAACACAGAGAAAACCTCCGTCACTGCCGCCACGGCCGCAGTGATCTCGGTCTCGTCCCTCGCCGATGATGACGAGATCACCATCGTCATCACCCAGATTGGTGACGGCACCGCCAAGGGCCTCAAGGTGACGTTCTACGGCTCGCGCGCATGAGCATGCTGCTCAACCCCTATGCCTTCGCCACAGGTGGCGGGGGAGGCGGCACGCTGCCGCCTGGTGCCACCTCATTCCTCGATTTCGTCAACGGCTTCTATTATGCCGGCGGATCCTGGCAGTCCGTTTCGGCCATGCTTGGCGGCGGATTCGATCCGAGCGCGATTTCCGGGTCGGGGATGTATATCGATTTCAGCAACGCCAACCGGCCGACCGTCATCGGCGTGCTTCTCACCCAGTTGCTGGCGGGGCTCGCGGCCGGAGTGACGCTGCTCTTCGAGGTGTCGACGGCTTCCTCGCTCGGCGGCTTCCTGATCTTCATCAGCGACACCGGCAACCTCGACACCGCCGGTGACGGCATCATCGTCAGCGTCGATGGCGCGATATCCGATTTCATTGCCCTTGGGCTGTATATCGGCACGCCGGTCTCCGGCAGCGGTGTCCACAAAATAGCCATCACCCTCAACCGCGACATCGGCGGCGGCGATTATGAATATGCCTGGTCGAATGACGGCGACGCCGCCGAAACCCAGAGCGTCTCCTATGCCGCGCCGATCATGAGCGATGTCACCATCGGCCACGACGGCGCCGGCAACGGCAACACGCTGTTCCAGACCTACATCCGCTCGATCACGATCTACCCGGCCATGGATCCAGCCGATCTGCCGGCGCTCACCGCCTGATCACAACTCCCGAAAAGGAAAACACCATGCCTGGCATCGCCTTGGCCCTCGGCCTTGGCCTGGGGAAAGCCGCGAGCGGTTCCACAGGACCACGAACAGCCGGCCAGCCCATCGGCCTCCTCCTCACTCTGACGAAGGCTTCCTGACATGAGCGACACCGCTGTCCAGATCACCCAAGGCACCGGCACCAACATCGATACGCGCACCGAATCCACCAATGGCAATCACCGCCAGGTGGTCGTTCTGGGTGATCCGGCGACCAATGCCGGTGTCGCTCCGGTGGACGCTACGGCCGGCCTCAAAGTCGACCTCGGCGCCGACAACGATGTCGGTCTGAATGCCGGCACCAATCTGATCGGCAAGGTCAAGACCAAGTTCATCGAAGCGGTCGCCGCGACGATGACGCGGCCGAACGATACTAGCGCCTACGCTGCCAATGACGCCATCGCCAACAGCACGACGGCTGGATCGGTGACGCCGTTCTCATTCACGATGTCCGACGTCAACGACGATCTGGTCACCATCGAGCGGCTGCGACTGATCACGACCGACACCGGTGTCGCCGGCAAGGCGCTGCGCATGTGGCTGTTCCGGGCCTCGCCGACAGTCGGTGCCGGCGACAATGCCGCCTTCTCCAATCCGCGCGCCACCTTTATCGGCTCGCTGTCCGGCACGATGCGCACCTTCAGCGACGGTAGCGGCGGCATCTTCGTTCCCGACGAGGGCGCGCGCATCATCACGCTGCCGACCTCCGGCGGCAAGACCGTGTTCGGCCTGTTGCAGACGCTGGAGGCGATCGCCTCGCCGCTGGCGCAGTCGACGTGGATCGCCACGCTCGAAGGCTTTCAAGGTTCAGCCTGATGACCGCCGCGCCCTATCTTCTCGGTCGCAAGGGGCCTGGCGCCGCCGTGATTGTCGGTGGCGGCTCCGGCGACAGCGATGGCGGCTTCGTCGAGCCGCCGGTTGTCACCGTCACTGCCGCCGGCGACGTCACGGTCAAGGGCAAGACCAAGGCGGGATCGTTCGGCAAGTTCGTCTATCCGCTCGCCACCATCGCGGCCGGCCGGCAATACACCTTCCGCTACACGCCGCAATTCTCGCAGCTCGCCCAGCAGGGCAAGCTCGCCATGGTCGGTTTCGGCCTCAAGAGCAACAATGATTTCCACATCGTCGGCCTGCGCGGCGACGGCTCAACCGGGCTCAACAAATACAAGGTCTATGGCACGCCGCCGAACGGCTGGAATGCCCAGACCGGCCATACCACCAGCGATGGCGGCGCCGCCGCCCACGGCACTCAGGGTGGGCCGAACTGGATCCGGCTCGTCGTCTCGGCCGACGGCACGACCTACAAGTTCCAGACCAGCGCCGACGGCTCGACCTGGAGCGACGAATATGCCGGTGCCGTGCCGTCGCCGTTCTCCAACGTCTCCGGCGTCGCCACCTTCGGCATCGCGCTGTGGTTCAACAATGCCGACGCCGGGCCGTTCTCGATCCTGATCGACCAGTTCGCCGACGAGGTGGCGATTGTTCCGGTGTCTGTCGCCGCAGTCAGCACCTACACGGCGCCGGAGCAGGCGGGATCGACGATCACCGGTGCCGGCATGTCGTTCGGTGCGACGGCTGCTGACCGGCTGCTCTATATCTCGGTCGCCTACGACCACTTCAGCAACACCAGGACGCTGGACAGCGTGACCGTCGGCGGTGCCGTTGCGACTCGCCTGGTCAGGGCGCAAGGCTTGGCAGCAGTTCGCAACGCCGAGATCTGGGTCGTCGACGCCGGCTCCGGGTCTTCGATCGCCAGCGCGACCTCCGGCAACGTCGTGCTGACATTCAGCAGCAACGGACTGGCTGGCACCATCACCGTCTACCGTGCCACCGGTGCCTCGCAGACCGCATCCTCGACGGCGACCGGAACCACCAGCGCGACGATAACGATCCCGCCGGGAGGCGAAGCCCTGTTCGCGTTCTGCAACAATGGCAGCGGCACCGGCTCGCTGAGCAATATCACAGAGGACTACAACTCGAATTCCAGCACCGACATGCGCGGCATTCATGGCTCGAAGGCGTCGACGCCCGGGGAATCGGTGACATCGACATTTTCGGGAACCGCGTCGGGCTCTCAGATGGCCGCAGTCGCGATCCAGCCGGCATAACTTCAACTTCCACGATAACGTAAAGGATCTGCCGTGCCCGTGTTTGGTGCGGCCTCTGCGGCTGCCTTGTCGAAATGCCATCCGAAGCTTCAGCTGATCGCCAACGCGGCGATCAAGGTCATCGACTTCCGCATCCTCGATTCGACGCGCGGCCGGGACGCGCAGGAGCGCGCCTTGCCACTGGCAAGAGCAAGGCGCATTTCGGCCAGTCGGCGCACACTGGGCAATATGCGGTGCGGTGCAGCTATGGCCTCGGGTCTCTCTGCCACCAGGCTACAAGCGTCCAGGCGACGTCGAGCGCCGGCTTCGAGGCGATTGTCGCCGTATCGTTCCGATGATCACCGGGCGCGACGTAACGCCGCCGCGTCCAACGCCAGATCATCAAAACAGTGGCGATCGACACATAGCCGTCTATGGCATAGTGCCAGCCCGCATAGACTGACCCGAACAGGATCAGCCCGGCATAGAGCCAGGCGATGGAACCTACCCGGCGATTGAGACTCCAGAGGAACAGAGCGTTCAAGGTGACCATGGCGACATGGAAGCTCGGCATTGCTGAGATGCCGCTGCCGACGACAGTCTCATTGCTGGCGTAGGATGCATAGAGGTAGTCGGCGATCTGCAGCGTTTCTGGCCCTGAATCGCTGGTCTTCAGAGCGCTCATGAGATCGGCAAAACGATCGCCGCCGAACAGCCGATCATAAAAGATCGGGCCGGCTGAGGATCCAGCCAGACGGGCCACGACGCCGAGTAGGATGGCCGTGGACAGCAATGCCGTGAAATAGCGTAGTCTGGTCGCGGCATCCTCCATCCATGCGGCGAAAACGATGATGCCGGCGACAAGCGCGAGCCAGAGTTGCGAGTAGAGGAAGTAAAGCATCCGGTCGAAAAACCCGGGCAGCGGCAGCGCCCTTGTCCAGCGCCATGGATCGCCGAAGTGGATGGTGGCATCCAGCCTCGCGAACAGTGGATCGGCGAAGAAGCTGACCAAGCTGGAAAATTCGTGCTTATAGGTCGTGAACGCGCCGAGGCAGAGCGTGAAGACTCCGATCGTCGTCATGGCGCCAATGCCGCGCGATCTGATCTTGGCGCGGACGTAACCCAGCGGCGACCCTGGTTGCTGGATGATACCAGCGAAGGCCAAGCCAAGCAGCATCAGGATCGGCAAGAGAAGATAAAACATCAGCAGCCGAATGCCGCCGAACGATGCCGCGAATGAGGTCGGAAACAGTACCGCGGCGGTCCCGGCATAGACCGCGGCGACAACCACAAGCCCGACAGATGGCGTGAGCCGAGTCCGCCAAGCGGTCGGCTCAAGGACTATGTCAGGCGTCGTTTCCATTGTCGCACCGGCTTCTGCTTGATGATTGGAAGCGGAGGCGGCTCCCCGGTTAGTGCAGGCCGAGGCGGCTCAAGCACCAATCGTTCGATGATCGCTACCGCGCCAGCAGCAAGAGCCGCACAGAGCACTACGATCATCAGCTTCTTCAGAAAATCCAAAGGAAACACCCCGCTCCCGGCGGGGAGAATGCGGCGCCTCGCCGCAAAATGCAACTTCCGCGATCACGGGGCATGAAAATGCGACTCATTGACAATTGGAAAACCGTTTTGTGGCGCAGTTGGGCGGTATGGGCCGGTGTGCTCGCCGCGATTCTCAGCGGCGCGGCGACAAGCGTCTATTTCTACACCATCGCGCAGCCGTATCCGTCGAGGCAACTCATTGTCCTCAATGGAGTGCTGACGGCCGCTGCCGGCATAGCGGCAGCCATCGTGCCGTTGCTGCGAGTCACCCGCCAGAAGAACATCTCAGGAGATCCCGATGCCAATCGGTAGAATTATCGCCACGCCGCGTGGCAAGGCCGCCGCCGCCGGCGCGGCGCTGTTCGCGGCCGCGAGCGGTTGGACCGCCTTCATCGCAAGCCAGCCAGACCCCAGGGTTGCTGCGATCCATGAGGCCATCGCCAAGGGCTACACGCCACCGGCGGTGCGCCTTGCCGTCGACAAGCTGATCAAGCCTTGGGAAGGGCTCCGGCTCGTCGCCTACCAGGACAGCGTCAAGGTCTGGACGATCTGCTGGGGTGAGACGAAGGGCGTGAGGCCAGGCATGCGCGCGACGATCGAGGAGTGTGAAGCCAAGCTGATCTATCGTGTCACGCACGACTACTACCTGCCTCTCGTTGATGGGGTGAACGACTATTGGCAGGCGCCGATCACAGTGCAGGCCTCGATGCTCTCCGGCGCCTACAATTTCGGGGTCGGATCCAAGAAGCCGCGGCGCGGCCAGATCGGGTCGAGAGCTTCGGAGTTCATCACCAAGCACGAGTATCGCCATGCCTGCGAAGCCCAGACAGCGTGGAACAAGGCCGGCGGCGACGTGCTTCCCGGCCTGGTAAAGCGCCGCGAGATGGGCGACGCGCAGCGCCTTGGTGAGGCCGAACTCTGCGTCTCCGGGCTACCCTGATGGAGCCGATCGTCACCGAGATCATCCGCATGGTTCTCCCGTGGGCGGCCGGGACTGTGGCTTTCCTGATCGTCTTCGCCATCACGAGGCATTTCGCATGAGTGAGTACAAGATCCGGTGGCTTGAGCCCACCGACCGCGAACGCCAATGGCTTCGGCGGTACACGTCGAGCGACAAGCATAAATGCACGTCGACCGGCGGCTATTGCAATGCCATGTTCGAGCTCGGTGAGGCCGATATCCTTTACACCAAGGATGGCTATATCGACGGCGGTCGGGAAGACCGCAAGCCGCCGGAAAACGACCCGCGGTGGCCGACATCCTGCAGCGCCTGCGGACGGCCATTCAGTGCCGATGACCCGTTTCAGCTGTTCGGCCGGCAAGTTTATCTCTGCGAGGCAACTGGCGAGCGGACGACCCTCGACAAAGCTCCAGTGGGAAGCTGCTGGGACGCTTGGTGGATCTCAGGGGGTCGGAAGGACGGCCCAACTGGCTGCGCATATATGGTCGGTCCGGATCACCGGTCTCTGGTAGTGAAGCTGCCGGGCAACCACGACTGGCAGATCGATAGCCGCGCCAGCAACTGCACGATGCCCGACGACAACGACCATTTCTGCTGGGTGCGCCACGGGCGCCCCGAAGATGGAACGTTGCATGTCGACAAGAACGACCGAACCTGTGCGGCCGGCGCTGGATCAATCGCCGTCCCCGGCTTCCACGGCTTCCTGCATCACGGCGTGTTGCGGGATTGCTGATCCGATCCGCGCCAGGCGGATCCTGGCAACCCCACTCATGGAGATGAAGAGATGGGTATTCGTGCAAAAATGCGCTTGGAGAACGTGTTCGCTCAGGCTTGGGGCGGAGCGAAAGCGATCTTCCGATGTGAGTATGACCAGAAGGTCGCCGAGGATGTTTCTTTCCAGAAAGCGACCCCGTCCGGCCATGCGGAATTCCAGATCGACAACCCGAAAGCGGCCGAGCAACTCGTGATCGGCAAGAGCTACTACGTCGACTTCGCGCCCGTCGATTGATCAGCTTTGGCCCGTCACCACGGTGGCGGGCCTTTCCCATTGAAGGGCAAATCCCAATGAAGTTTCAAAACCCGGCCATGTTATCGCTTCGCGACAGGCCGCAGTCGCAGGAATTGCGCCCGTGCTTCTGCACCGGCCCGCGCAACGGCGATCCGGTCTGTCCGTGCCAGATGCAGCATCTCAGCCACCATGAGGCGGCAGATTTTGAACTCTGGCTGAAGCGGCGCCTCGCGCACCTGCCGAAGCCACGCGTTCGCGTCAAAGCGATCAGCCGCCGGGTCGAGGTTGCGGGCTGATGGGCGGCGGCGGCAACAATCCCGATTTCTGGGGCGAGATGATGTGGACGGCCGCCTGGATCATAGCGGCCTTCCTTGCGGTAGCAATCGCGGTCGGCGTGGCGCTGATCGGCCTTGGAGTAGGGTGGCAATGATGTCGCTCTTCGCTCCGGTGCTCGCGCCTCTGGCGCCCGCGCTCGTCATCCTCAATGCGGTCTGGCAGTTCGCCACCTCTCGCTTCGGCCTGCCGATCGCCGTCGCGGGCGCCATCATCCTGTTCTATGAGGGCCTGCCGCTCGGGCCGGTGCGCGATGTTCCCTACCTCGGGCCGGCGCTCTCCCGCTTTGTCGATGGCCGCGTCGATCGGGAATATGCCGCTGGCCAATTGAATGAGCGCCTGGTGTGGCAGGAAAAGCAGCGCCGCGCCGAGCTCGAACAGGCAGCGAAGCTCAAGACCAAGCAAGCCGACATCGATGCTGCGGCGCAACAACTCGCCGACAGCATGCGCAATGGCCGCGCCGACACGCTGCGCCTCGCCGATCTAGAAGACCGCATCCGGCAACAGAAGGACGAAGACAATGGGCCGAAACCGGCTGGTGACGCTGCTGGCGCTTGCCGGCCTCGGCATGGCATCCCTGCAAGGCTGTCAATCGGCATCGATGCCGTGGGCCGATAGCCTGAAGCCGCATGTCGATCCGAGCGTGATGGGCGAGTGCGGCACCGTCGTCGATGTGCCCCACCGCTTCGTTCCGGACGACGAGACGAGCCGCCTTTGGGCGCAGGATCGCGCCACGCTCGCGGACTGCGGGCGCCTCAACCACGCCAAGGGCACCACGATCAAGGCGCTGGTGAAATGAAGCGCGTCTGGGTCATCGCCGCCGCGCTGATCGTGCTCTGCCTCGCCATGATCTGGCGCCTCACGCCCGCGCATGCGCAAAGCTCCTGCGCGCCGCTCCAGGCCATGCTCGATCGCCTCGCCAAGGCCTATCACGAGTTCATCGTGATCCGGGGCACAACTGGCGACCAGCAGATGCTGTTCACGCTTTCACAGGCCGGCACCTATTCGGTGATCGTCTCCGACGGGCGCACCGCGTGCGTCGTCCTGGTCGGGGAAAAGGCCGAACTCGACAATGGCATCTAGAAAAAGCAGGGGCGGCACGGGGAGAAATGGCGGAAGAGAGCATGGATGTTCAGATTGTGCGCCTCGAGGAGAGGCTCAAATCGATCGAGGCGATGCTGGCGGCAATCGCCGAAGAACAGAAAGCAGCGGCGGAAGGGCGACGACGAGGGTATGAGGCCCAGGAACGCGCCGAGCGTGAGATGATCGGCATCAACTTCCGTCTAGGCGCCGTCGAGAAGAGCGTTGAGGCGATCCGACCGACGACGGTCGAACTGGAGCGAGTTCGCGACCGCGTCGTTTTCGCCGGCTCGCTCGGGCGCGTGCTTTGGAGCTTTGGCAAAGCGCTGATCTCCGCTGCGGCTGGTGCGGCCGCCGCCTATTACACGCTCACGGGCAAGCCGCCTCCCTGATCCTGCTTCACCATTCCAGTCTCCCTGTCGGCTTCGGCCGGCAGGGGTCTTTTTTGCGTTTCAGGCCTAACGATTTCGACATCTCGCGCGTTTAGATTGCTTCAGAGTTGAGGTGTTTTTGATGCGTAATCGAGTAAACCGCGACCGGCTGCGGTTCATCAAGCCGCAGGAGCCGGCGCAGGTGCTCGAGCCACCTGTCAGCGACGACTGGCTCCATGAGATCAAATACGATGGCTTCCGCACCCAACTGATCCTCGATTGGGCAGGCGCCCGGGCCTTCACCCGCACTGGCATTGACTGGTCGAAGCGCTACTGGCCGGTGATCGCTGCCGCGGAGAAACTGCCCGCGAAATCCTTCATCATCGATGGCGAGATGATCGCGCCGGATCCTGACGGTCGGCCGAATTTTCACGCCATGCACTCGCGCATGGCCTGGAACGCCGAGCAACTCGCCTTCGTCAGCTTCGATCTTCTGCACCTCGACGGCGAGGATCTGCGGGCCATGCCGCTCGTCGAGCGCAAGGCGAAGCTCTGGGACTTGGTGAAGCCGGCCGACGGCATCATCCAATTCAGCCAGCACGTCGAGGGCAACGGCGCCGAGTTCTTCGCGGCCGTTGACAAGATGGGCCTCGAAGGCATGGTGTCGAAGCGCAGGAATGCCCCCTATCACAGCGGCAAGGGCGAGTCCTGGGTGAAGGCGAAATGCTGGGACGTCGGAGATTTCGAGCTGCTGGGCATCAAGCGCGAGCCGGGCAAGCCGGCCGTGGCACTGGTGGCGCGCGAGGGCAAATACGCCGGCGGCGCGATGATCAACGCAAACCGCTCCATCAAGGAACGGTTATGGAAGCGGGTGCAGGAGGCGCGGGCGAAGCAGCCCGCCGGCGTGCCGAGCGCGGTAGTCGACGATGTCGAATGGGTAAAGCCTGGCATCACGGCGCGGGTGCGATATCTTCGGGGCGAGTCGAAGCTGAGGCACGCCACGGTCCAGGATGTCCGAGAAGGTTGAACGGGAGCGGATCAGGGGCGCGGCCTACCTTGCCGACTACCCGGCCGACAAGATCATCGTCGAGTGCGAGCAATGCGGCTGGCGCGCTCAGTTCGACAAGGCAGCCATGATCGAGGCAGGCGGTGATCGGCCGATGACGCATCTCCTCGACGACATCGCCAGGCGCAAGGGCTGCACGCGCGTCGCGCTCGACATGAACGACATCAAGAACCACTGCCGCGCGCGGTACGTCAACATCGATCCGAAGCCGTCGGACTATGCCAAGGCGAAGGGCGTCTGAAAAACTACCAGTCGCGCGCATGCCGAGCGGCTGGTTTTCTCGCTCTAGGCCGCCCTGGTGCTTCGCCACCCATGTCAGTGGCCACGTCAATCTGGAGCTGCTCCGTGATTGCGTCCCGCGCCAAATCGGCGAGTTCATCGGTGGCGCAGCGGATAAGGCCGGCCCCATCCTGGTGCTTGAACAGGCATATCGAAACCGCACCGCTGTCTTCATGCTCTCGCTCGATCGCCGCAGTCACGTGCCTGGAGCGCCAGGCGAGCCATGCAGGCAGTTTCGCCATGTCGTCGCGATCTTCGAGCCAGAAGATCCTCGCGCGGGCTTTACGGTTCATATTTCCGGCGCCTCCCACTAGCGGTCATAGCGCAAAGTCGATTTCAGGGTAAGGCCGGAGGTCCGATGGCATCCACTCGCCTCGGGGACGGGGCAAGGACGCGCGAGGAGGCCTTCGCCGGCAGTGGGTGAAGGCCGAGGGTGCAGAACACGCTCCTGCGCCCCATTCCGGTCATAGCCGGGTGTACCCTTCCTCGAACGCCTTCGACGGCGACCATGACGCATAGCCGCCATCATAGACGACATAGTAGCCAAGATCGTCGTCGATGGGCTTGAAGCGGCGCTCCCAATCGCGCGTCACCTCGAACGGGGCGTAACCCTCATCGGCGGGAGCTACCAGCATCGCCCCATTTTCTTCGTTGATCACGAAGGTTGCGATTTTCAACGCATGCACGATCTTGTGGCACTGGTAGCGGGGCATCTCACGATCAGTCGTCATTATTGCCTCCAAAATGGCACCGATATGGTTACAAAAGCGGTGTAGCTCTCGTCAAGATGGTGTGGACTGATTGCGGTTCCGTGGGTGCGCGGTGCCAACATGGTTGCAAAGCGTGACGCTGGAACATTCTGCCCCGTCAGATCGGAACGCCTTGCAATTCAAGGCGTTCACGGCTATTGAGGCCCGCGTCGCTGCGGTAGCTCAGTGGTAGAGCACTCCCTTGGTAAGGGAG
>NZ_RZOT01000019.1:0-24550 GCF_003999085.1 Mesorhizobium sp. M4A.F.Ca.ET.090.04.2.1 | reverse complement strand
GTCCGGCGCCGTGTGTCGGGCGAGCCGTGTTGCGGCGCGCACACCCGGGAGATTTCGATGGCTGAACCCTTGATCGTTCGTCGTGAGGTGCAGATCGCGGCGCCGCCGGCGACGGTTTTCGCCTTCCTGACAGATCCCGACAAGATCGTGCGCTGGATGGGAACGGAGGCAACGGCGGAACCCAACCCCGGCGGTCTTTACTTGCTGAATTTGGCAGGAAGGGCCACGGCACGCGGCCAATTCACCGAGGTCGTACCCGTCCACCGCCTTGCCTACAGCTTCGGCTGGGAGGGCAACGACCAGACTCCGCCGGGTTCGAGCCTTGTTGAAATCGACCTGGTCGAAGAGTCCGGCGGAACGCGGGTCAAGCTCACCCATAGCGGCCTTGCCGACCGAGAGATTTGCGACAGCCATGAGAAGGGCTGGACGCACTATCTGGGCCGGCTCGCAATCACCGCCGCCGGCGGCGACCCGGGACCTGACAAGATGTAGGCTGCGGCCGCGATTACCGACAGCCACGACACCAACCGCTAGAGCTCCAGCTTGTAGCCGATGTGGCTCGCCTTGAAGCCGAGCCGTTCATAGAAGCGGTGCGCATCCGCCCGGCTCTTGTTGGTCGTCAACTGGACGACCCTGCAGCCGCGCTTGCGGCATTCCCCGATCGCCCATTCGAGCAGGAGCTGCCCGAGCCGCTCGCCGCGCCGGTCTGCGGCGACGCGGACGGCCTCAATCTGGCCGCGCCATGCGCCCCGCAGCGACAGGCCGGCGAGATAGGAGATCTGCAGCGTGCCGATGACGCGGCCATCATCCGTCATGACGGCCAGGAACTGGTTGGGGTCGGCGTCGACAGCCGCGAAGGCGTCCCGATAGGATTTGGCCAGCGGTTGGCTGGCGTCCTCCCGACCGCGACCCAGCGGATCGTCCGCGAGCATGGTGACGATGGCCGGGAGATCGGCTTCCTCGGCGCGGCGGATGCGGATTTCGCTCATTGTCAAACCTCATGCACGGGTCCGGCGACCTTATGCATGGGCCATGCGCTTGCCGCAAATCCGCAAAAGCTGTGTTACGGACAGTTGATCGCGCAGGCGGCTGCCAGAGCACATTGGCTATCGCGATATACCGCTTTCTGGTCTATTGCAGGGCTCCCGCCATCCTCCAGCCGCTCTCACCCCATGTCAGGCCTGCTCAGCGATCCGTGGTTCTATGCCGCCGCCATTCCGGCGGTCATTCTCGTCGGCCTGTCGAAAGGCGGCTTCGGCGGCGCCGTCGGCTTCGTCGGCGTGCCGCTGATGGCGCTGGCCATGCCGCCGGTGCAGGCGGCCGCCATCCTGCTGCCGATCCTGTGCCTGATGGACATCGTCTCGGTCTGGACGTGGTGGGGCGTCTACGATCGCAAGATGCTGGTCGACATGATGCCGGGCGCGGTGATCGGCATCGGCCTCGGCTGGCTGACGGCGGCGCTGGTCACCGAGGAGATGGTGCGACTGATCGTCGGCGCGGTCGCGCTGATCTTCGTGCTGCGCTGGCTCTACCTGCAGTTCCGCCACGGCGCCGACCATGCAGCTGCGCCCAACCGCGTGGCGGCTGCCTTCTGGGGCACCGTCGCCGGCTTCACAAGCTTCGTCGCCCATGTCGGCGGCCCGCCCTTCCAGGTCTATGCCCTGCCGATCCGGCTCGACCCGAAAGTGCTGTCTGGCACATCGGCGATCTTCTTCGCCGCCACCAATGCGCTGAAGCTGATCCCCTACTTCGCGCTCGGCCAGTTCGACACCACCAACCTGACGGCGTCCGCCGTGCTGATGCCGCTGGCGCCGCTGGCGACCATCGCCGGCGCCTGGCTGGTGCGGCGCATGCGGCCGGAGATCTTCTATCCCTTCACCTACGCGACCGTCGCGATCGTTGCGGTCAAGCTGCTCTGGGACGGGATCGCCGGCCTGATATAGGCGGCGAGAATATCCGGCCGCCCTCGCCAATTGCGCTGTCAGGCGGCGCTTTCCACCAGCCGGCGGCCGCCGCCAAAGGCCAGCGTGGCGCCTGCCGCAACCACCAGCGCCATGCCGGCGAGGATGGCGATGTCGTGCACGGTCGGCTTGAGCACCATGTCGGCGATGATCACCAGCATCACCGAATAGTCGAAGCGGGCGGCGCCCATGACGCGCTGGCCCACGGCAAGGACGGCCGGAGTCACGCCATCCTTCGCGATCATGTCGGCCATGCGGTCGGCGCTCGGCTTGAACACGAGCATGCCGATCGCGAAGGTCGTGGCGTAACCGGCAAGGCCGATCAGGATCCAAAGGTCGGAAAAGCCAACCCAGAAAGCGCACATGATGAGGCCGAACAGCAGCGTCAGCATCGACATCGGCGCGAAGTAGCGGTTGCCCAACTGCCCGGTGGCACGCATCGCCTGCAGCTTGCCCTCGACATTGCCGGCGCGCTCGGCAAGCAGTCCAAGCAGGAACAGCGCGAAACCGCCGCCGACCCACAGAGTGGCCGAGACGACGTGGAGAAACTTGACAATCGAATACCAGTCCATGGGTTCGCTCCTGGCGATTTGCGGTCGAGCGGATTTGCCCGCCGGTTCAGAGGAGCGGGCGTTTAGCGTGGCGCCTGTTTCGGAACGATGTCGCGTGGGAGGCGGGCTTGTTTCGGCACCGGCATTCGCAGCCGTGCGGCGGACCATGGCCCGAACCACATTGCCGGGGCCGATTCGGCATCACGGCGGCTGTCCTGTTACGGCACAGAAGCGGCGCGCCTGGTAAAAAAATCTCGGCGCCGTTAAGACTTCATTAAGCTTTACAGGCGTTTACTATGCGCATCCAGTGATCTGGATTCTTACCGAGTGGTTGGAGCCACTTTGTTTGACGCCTCCCTGTTAAACTCCTGAGAGCCGCCTTATCCGCGGCTCTTTTTTTGTCCGCGGGAACCGTCGGCCGGGCCGTTAACCCTTCGTTAAACATGTGCTTGCCTTCACCGGCGGCGAAGCGCATTTTCAAGCTCAGTCGTTTTAGGGTGCAGGGCGTTACGGCAAGAATGCCGATTCGGCTTGCGGCAGTGCAGGGGCGTAGCGATGAACGAGCCTTCCAAGGGAAGCGCGAAAACCATCAAATTGGCGGAGCGCCGGGTTTTCTCCCAATCCTTCAAGCCGCTCTATCAGGAGGGCATGGGCCTCGTCGAACAGGCCGCCGAATATCTCGACGGCAAGGGCCGGGCCGAGGCCAAGAAGTTGTCGCGGACGGCTGCGACGCTCTATGCGGCCGAATCGATGCGGCTGACCACCAGGCTGATGCAGGTTGCCTCCTGGCTGCTGCTGCAGCGCGCCGCCAATTCCGGCGAGATGACCCGCGACCAGGTCGCCTCGGAAAAGTCCAAGGTACGGCTCGACACCGCGTCCGCGCATGACGAGGCGATCGGCTGGAACGAACTGCCGAAGGAATTTCTCGACCTCGTCACCCGCTCGCTGCGCCTGCAGGCGCTGGTACGCCGCATGGACGAGGAGATCTACGGCAGTGCGCTGGCCGACATGCCGCCAGCCGCCCGCCGCGTCAATCCGGTCTCCGACCAGATCAGCCTGCTGAACACGGCCTTCGCCCGCGGCTGATCCGGCAGCTTGATAATTCGCTCTGATGGCCATCCAGCGCCGTTTTCTGCGCTTCCCTACAGCGCCGCGCGTCCTTTCGGACGCGCAAAGGACGCTGTAGCGCTTCTTGATTTTGCGCGCAGCTCACTGCACTTGAGTACGCTTCGCTCCGGTTCTCGAAAGCAACGCAATATGGCTCATCAGACCAAATTCTGAAGCTGCCTGTCCCTGCCTGAGCCGTTTCTGGTTTGTTCACATTTTGCTGGCATCGCCCTGCGTTGGAGGTAGACTCGGCGCATGGGGGAAGCGATTCGCATCATCGGCATCGATCCGGGGCTGAGGCGCACCGGCTGGGGCATCGTCGAGAGCCTCGGCAATTCGTTGCGCTTCGTCGGCTCCGGCACGGTGCGTTCCGACGACAAGGCGGCGCTCGCGATCAGGCTCTGCCAACTGCATGATGGGTTGGTCGAGGTGCTGCATCAAGCTATGCCGCATGAGGCCGCGGTCGAGCAGACCTTCGTCAACAAGGATGCGACGGCGACGCTGAAGCTCGGCCAGGCGCGCGGCATCGCCATGCTGGTGCCGGCGCGCGCCGGGCTGGTGGTCGCCGAATATGCCCCCAACGCCGTCAAGAAAGCGGTGATCGGCGTCGGCCACGGCGACAAGAAGCAGATCCACATGATGGTCAAGGTGCTGATGCCGAAAGCGGTGTTCGACACCGATGACGCAGCCGATGCGCTTGCCATCGCCATCTGCCACGCGCATCACCGGCAAAGCGCCGCCTACCGGATTGCAGCGCTGGCGTAAGGGGACAGCGATGATAGGCAAACTGAAGGGCACGCTGGACGAGATCGACGAGGATTTCTGCCTCGTCGACGTGCATGGCGTCGGTTATGTCGCCCATTGCTCGGCGCGCACGCTGGCCTCCCTGCCGTCGCCCGGCGAGGCGGTGGTGCTGTTCATCGAGACCTATGTGCGCGAGGACATGATCCGGCTCTACGGTTTCCAGTCGGCGCTTGAGCGCGAATGGTTTCGGCTCCTGATGAACAATGTGCAGGGCGTCGGCGCCAAGGTGGCGCTGGCCATCCTCTCGACGCTGGCGCCGGCCGACCTCGCCAACGCGATCGCCTTGCGCGACATCGCCATGGTGTCGCGCGCGCCGGGTGTCGGCAAGAAGGTGGCCGAGCGCATCGTCACCGAATTGAAGGCCAAGGCGCCGGCCTATGCGGGCGCCGCCTCGGGCACGATCGGGCTGAAGCAGGAGCTCGGCGAGGGCGTGGCGCCGGCGCCGATCACCGACGCCGTCTCGGCGCTGGTCAATCTCGGCTATTCGCGCGACATCGCGGCCAACGCGGTTTCGGCGGCGCTGAAGGCGGCGGGCGAAGGCGCCGACGCCTCGAAGTTGATCCGTTTCGGGCTGAAGGAACTGGCGCGGTGAGCCTATGAAACTCAGTGGCTGGATTGACTTCCAGAGTGGTTTGGTTTTCTAGTGCGGTCCGTTTTTGCATGAGTAATCGACATGCGCCATTTCGCGACCAATATCGAAGGGAATTCAGGATCGGTTCTGGCCGAGTCTGAACGTCGCGCGCGCCTGCGGCATTGTCGAAGATAGCTTCATACAGCAATCCACTCGTCAGGCCGCTTCATTTGGAGCGGCCTTTTTATTTGGAGCGGGTAATGTTCCCGGTAATCGAAACCGTAAGCGATGTTCTGCCGCACATTCAGGGCAACATCGGCTTCTTTCTGACCCGCTTCGATGACTATGATGTCATCGACTATGGATTTGTGGGCGACGATACTTTTCGCAGCCCGATGACGCTCGAATGCCGTGGCTTGAAGTTCGCCAAGGACGGGCGCCTCATTGCCCGCCCGTTTCACAAATTTTTCAACCTTGGTGAGAGACAGCGCCCGGAAGACGTCGACTGGACGGTGCCGCATGTCGTTTTGTCGAAGCTCGATGGCTCGATGGTTCATCCGTGTGTCGTTCGTGATGAACTCGTGTTCATGACTCGGATGGGCGTCACGGCACAATCGACCGCCGCGTTGGCGCACGCTGGTGAGAATATTCGCAAGCTTTCGAAATGGGCCGTCGATGCAGGCATGACGGTGCTTTTTGAGTTCACGTCCCCCGAAAACAGGGTCGTCATCGCGTATAATCGGCCGTCGCTGACGCTTCTGGCCGCACGCGACAACCGGACCGGTCTCTATTCTACCTATCAGGAGCTTCAATCGCTGGCCGCCGAATTCGACGTGCCGCTGATCCAGTCGGTTCAGATGACGAGCTCGACAAGGGATTTCGTTACGATTGCCCGAAGCCAAGAGGGTATCGAAGGCTATGTCATTGCTTTCGATGACGGTCAGAGGTTCAAGCTCAAGACCGCATTCTACGCATTGCGGCATAAGGCGCTGTCTGGCCTTGCTCATGAAAAAAACATCCTCGCATGGGTAGCAGAGGGTGCTGTGGACGACGTGGTCCCGCTGCTCGCGGCTGACCTTGCCGAGGAACTGAAGGCCTATCAGTCTGTGGTGGTCAACGGGCTCAACAGACACCTTGGCGATCTTGCCGCTTTTGTTACCGGGCACTCGGGCCGGGAGCGGAAGGAATTCGCAGCGGCAGTCAGCTCCAATCTCGATAAGAGACTCCAGGGGGCGGCTTTTGCCATGTTCGATGGAAAAGACGGCAGCGAAGTGCTTAGGAAACAACTACTGTGGGCCAGCTACGATGAGTCGCGGCTCGAGAGCATTCGTGATCTCTACGGCATGTCATGGAAGTCTCCTGCTATGACCGTCGAAGTGGGTTAATGAGATACCTTTGGCGATGCCCCCAGCAAGGACGAGGATGGATTTGTGAACGACCGCCTCATTGCTCCCGACAAGCGCGGCGAGGATGCCGACCAGAGCTTGCGGCCGCAGTCGCTCGACGAGTTCGTCGGCCAGGCGGCGGTCAGGGCCAATCTCAAGGTCTTCGTCGACGCCGCCAAGGGACGCGGCGAGGCGCTCGACCATGTGCTGTTCGTCGGACCGCCTGGCCTCGGCAAGACGACGCTGGCGCAGATCATGGCGCGCGAGCTCGGCGTCAACTTCCGCTCAACGTCGGGGCCGGTCATCGCCAAGGCCGGCGATCTCGCCGCGCTTCTCACCAATCTCGAAGACCGTGACGTGCTGTTCATCGACGAGATCCATCGCCTCAATCCGGCGGTGGAGGAAATCCTCTATCCGGCAATGGAGGATTTCCAGCTCGACCTGATCATCGGCGAGGGACCGGCCGCGCGTTCGGTCAAAATCGACCTCGCCCGTTTCACGTTGGTCGCCGCCACCACACGGCTCGGGCTTTTGACCAATCCGTTGCGCGACCGTTTCGGCATTCCGGTGCGGCTCAATTTCTACACGGTCGAGGAGCTGGAGCAGATCGTGCGCCGTGGCGCGCGCATCCTTTCGATGCCGCTCGGCGACGATGGCGCGCTGGAGATCGCCAGGCGGGCGCGCGGCACGCCGCGCATCGCCGGCCGGCTGCTGCGCCGGGTGCGCGATTTCGCCAGCGTTGCCGGCGATGGCCATGTCGACCGCCGCATCGCCGATGAGGCGCTAACCAGGCTGGAGGTCGACGGGCTCGGTCTCGACGCGCTCGACCGCCGATACCTGTCGATGATTGCCCGCAACTTCGGCGGCGGCCCGGTCGGCATCGAGACAATCGCGGCTGGGCTCTCCGAGCCGCGCGACGCCATCGAGGACATCATCGAACCTTATCTGATCCAGCAGGGCTTCATCCAGCGTACGCCGCGCGGGCGCGTGCTGACCGCCAATGCCTGGCGCCATCTCGGCCTCGACGCGCCAAAGGATCTGGCGCAGCAGCAGATCAGCCTGTTCCAGGAGGAGTAACGCAGATTTGTTCCCCACTTGCGCGGGGAACGGCCTGTCTGCGCAAAATCTGCTCGCCGCGGCCAAGCTGAAGACGCAATTGCCGCCTCTAGCTTGACGCAATTGCCATACCAAGGGCCGGGCGGACCTATGATCACCAGACGTGGCTTCCTGCGCCTCATCGGCGGCTCGTTCCTGTCGATGGTGTCGCTCAGCGCCTATGCGGTCGGCATCGAGCCGATGCTTCTGACACATGTGAAGCGCTATTCGCTGATGCCACCGCACTGGCCGGCGGGCCTCAAGCTGCGTGTCGTTGCGCTCGCCGACATCCATGCCTGCCGTCCCTGGATGACGCCGGAGCGGATCGCCTCGCTTGCCGCCGAGGCAAACGCCTTGCGTCCGGATCTCATCGTCCTGCTCGGCGACTATGTCGCCGGCATGCGCCTGGTAACGGACGAGGTGCCCGCTTCGGAATGGGCCTCGGCCCTGTCCGGCCTGAAAGCGCCGCTCGGCGTCAAGGCGATCCTCGGCAATCACGACTGGTGGCACGATCCTGTTGCGCAAAGGGCGGGGGCCGGACCAACCGAGGCGCGCAAGGCACTCGAGGGCGCCGGCATCACGGTGCTGGAAAACGATGCCTTGCGCCTGGAAAAGGACGGACACGGCTTCTGGCTGGCAGGCCTCGCGGACCAGCTAGCGTTGCTGCCGGGCGACGGCCGCGACGAGCCCAGGGGCCTCGACGACCTCGATGGCACGCTGGCCAAGGTGAGCGATAGCGCTCCCACAATCCTGCTCGCCCATGAGCCTGATATCTTCCCGAAAGTGCCGTGGCGGGTTTCGCTGACGCTGTCCGGCCACACCCATGGCGGGCAGGTGCGGCTGTTCGGCTATTCGCCGGTCGTGCCTTCGCGCTACGGCAATCGCTACGCCTATGGCCATGTCGTCGAAAACGATCGAAACCTGATTGTGTCCGGCGGACTCGGCTTCAGCATCATGCCGGTGCGTTTTGGCATGCGCCCGGAAATCCTGCAGATCGATCTCGGGTCCGCCTGAACCGCCCGCTTCAGTGAAGCGACCTGATCGCGTTCATTATGTCAGGCTCGGCCTTGTCGCCGTCGAAAGCGTCGACAATGCCGAAGGCACCGCCATAGCCCCACACCGACCAGGAGAAGCCGTGCGCCTCGGCGCGCCCAATCATCTGACTGACATAGGCGGCGCGGTATTCGGCGGGCATCACATAGGCGTTGCCGTATTCCTGGCGGATCATCCCGAATTCGCCGAGCGTGATGTTTTCCGGTCTTATCCCGTTGGCTTTCGCCCACGCTTCGACCGTCTTGAACGGCGCATCCATGATGCCGAGCAGCTTGTCGTCGCTGTCCATGCTGGCGACCTGCTCGTCGAGATAGGCAAGCATGCCGCTCCGGCGCGTCCATGGCGCCTCGGCCTTGATCCGGGCGCGGATCGTGTCCAGCGCCACATCGAGCTGCCCCTGCGGCACGGCTGTCAGCGGAAAGGGCAGGCCGGTGACATAGCGGATGAAGTCGCCGGCCCAGGTCGCGCCCTGATGGGTGAGCAGGAACGGATCGTAGGAATGGAAGGACCAGATGATGTTGTCGTCGGCGATCAGCTTCGGGTCGATCCTGGCCAGCGACGCGGCGTTGGAATAGCAGGCGCCGGTGAGGATCAGCGTCAACCTGGTGGCCGAGGAGCGCGCCGCCGCGAATAGCTTCTTCTGGCGCTCCGGCCAGAGATTTGTGCCGTCGCCGTCGCAGTCGACGATCGGCTCGTTCATCGGCTCGAAAGCGACCTGGCCCGGATCCTCGTTTGACAGCGTGCGCGCCATCTTGCGCACCATATCGACATAGGCGTCGAAGGTCCCGGGGTCGTCCATCACCTGCCCCATGCCAATCTTGCGGTTGCCGCCGGCGGGGATCAGATGCATGTCAACGATCACCTTCAGCCCGGCGCGGTTGATCATGCGCGCCGAGTCCAGCACGCTGGCGTAGAGGTCGTCGCGCAGCGCAAGTGTCTCTTCGGACAGGAAGGGGGAGGGGTCGACCGGCATGCGCAGGAAATCGAAGCCGGCATCTTTGAGCGCCTTGAGGTCATCCTCCTTGAGGAACTTTCGCCATTCCGGATAGGGCAGGATGGCGTTCGGGTCGTTCCATTTCTCCTCGCCGGTCCAGGTCGTCCACTGGTCGAGATTGAGGCCGCGCTTCATCGAGAACGTCGCGGCATAGGCGGGCAATGCCAAAGCCCCAAGCGCCAGCAGTGCCGCCATCAAGGTCTTGATCATCGCGCCCAACAGTGCCATCCGGTTCCAGCGCCGCAACACCTGCCTGCTCGGGCCAGAAAAGGAAAGCGCGATGGACGATCATGGTGAATCGGCGGCGCTCGGCGCGGGGCTTTCCGGCGCGCTGACGGAATTCGGCCATCGGCTGATGGCGCGGGTCTACTATGCCGATACCGATTTCTCCGGCGTCGTCTACCACGCCCGCTATCTCGAATTCTTCGAGCGCGGCCGCTCCGATTATCTGAGGCTCGCCGGCGTCCATCACACCGAGCTTGCCGATGGCAAGCATGGCGAGCGCATCGTCTGGGTGGTCAGGCGCATGGAGATAGACTTCAAGAGTCCCGCCCGCATGGACGACATCCTGACCATCGAGACGCGCACCGAGGATATTTCCGGCGCCCGCATCTTCATGGCGCAGCAGCTGAAGCGCGGCGACGAGGTGCTGGTCGAGGCGAAGGTCGAGGCGGCGATCATCGGCGAGAACGGCCGGCCGAGGCGCTTTCCGAGGGAGTGGGTCGCAGCGTTTATGCCAAAGGCAAGCGACTGATATTTCGGCCCTCGGCGACCTCCGCAGCCATTTGATCGACAGATGCGAGCAGCGACCCTGCGATATGGGGCGCGGCAATGCGCCGCGCTTCATATCATAACCCATCCTTAACCATAACGGTTCATGAAGAGATTGGTGAAGATTGGCGGAATCCGAACGCCTTCCTTTCACCAATATTTGCCCCGAAAAGGCCGCGAAACGGTGCATTCGGGGTGATCCCGCAAGCTTCAAGCTCGCGCGAACGGACCACAAGGGATGCCCATGGGCCCAGCCGCCAGCGACGCCCGGAAAATCTAAGGACGTAACCATGGAAAACATCGCACTCGCCGAACCGGGCGCGCATTTATCGATTTGGGCGCTGTTCATGCAGGCCAGCTGGGTCGTCAAGCTGGTCATGATCGGCCTGCTCTGCGCCTCGATCTGGACCTGGGCGATCATCGTCGACAAGCTCGTCGCCTATGGCCGCATGCGGCTGGCGCTGAACCGCTTCGAGCAGGTGTTCTGGTCGGGCCAGTCGCTGGAAGAGCTCTACCGTACGCTCGCCGACCGCAAGACCACCGGCATGGGCGCGATCTTCGTCGCCGCCATGCGCGAATGGAAGAAGAGCTTCGAGAAGGGAGCGAAATCGCCGCTCGGCCTGCAGACCCGCATAGACAAGGCGATGGACCTGGCGCTGACGCGCGAGATGGAGCGGCTGGAGGGACGGCTCGGCTTCCTCGCCACCACCGGTTCGGCCGCGCCCTTCATCGGCCTTTTCGGGACCGTCATCGGTATCATGACCTCGTTCCAGGCCATTGCCGCTTCGAAGAATACCAGCCTGTCGGTGGTCGCGCCCGGCATCGCCGAGGCGCTGCTCGCCACCGCCATCGGCCTGCTCGCGGCCATCCCGGCTGTCATCGCCTACAACAAGCTGTCATCAGACGCGAACAAGATCGCCGTGCGCATGGAAGGGTTCTCGGATGAGTTCTCCGCCATACTCTCGCGGCAAATCGATGAAAAAGTCGCGCAGAAGGCCTGAGGTACGATCATGGGTATGTCCGTAGGCATGGCGGGACGCGGCGGGCGCGGCCACAGGCGGCGCGGCCGCCATCACGGTCTGATGTCGGAAATCAACGTCACGCCGATGGTCGACGTGATGCTGGTGCTTTTGATCATCTTCATGGTCGCGGCGCCGCTCCTGACGGTCGGCGTGCCGATCGACCTGCCGGATACGCAGGCCAAGGCGATGAATGTCGATACGCAGCCGATTACCGTCTCGATCAACGCCTCCGGCCAGATCTACCTGCAGGAAACCGAGATCCCGATCGAGGAGCTGGTGGCCAAGCTGCAGGCGATCTCCAAGACCGGCTATGACGAGCGCATCTTCATCCGCGGCGACAAGCTGACAGACTACGGCACCGCCATGAAGGTGATGGCCCGCATTTCTGCGGCCGGATACAAGAACATCGGCCTGGTTTCGCTGCAGGAACAGGATCAGTAGAAGCAAGATGAGGACGGGCCTCACCACATCGGTGATCTTGCATACGGTGGCGCTGGCCTTCGGGCTGTTCACGCTGTCGTCGCCGCCTGCCATGCCTGCGTCCGATGTCGAGTCGGTGGCGGTTGACATCGTGCCGATGGAGGCCATCGCGCAGACACTGCAGGGCGACAAGAAGGCGGTGATGCATGACAAGCCGGCGCCGACGCCGACCAAGCGCCCGGACATCGTCCCCGATGCGCAGAAGGTCGGCGAAAACAGCGTCGATACCGACAAGCCGATCACGGACGAGGCCAAGCCGAAGCCGGTCGACCTGACATCGGCGCCGCCGCCGGCGCCAACGCCGACCGAAAAGCCGAAGCCCGAGGACGCGCCGAAGCCGAAGGAGACGCCGAAGCCGACGCCGGCAACGGAAGTGGCGCCGGTGCCGCAGCCGAAGGAAGAGGTCAAGCCCGAGCCGGTCAAGCAGGTGGAACCGAAGCCGACGCCGGCCAAGGAGCCGACACCAGCGCCGCAGCCGGACAAGACCGCGGCCATCCAGCCGAAGGAAGAGGTCAAGCCGGACGCCGTTGCTGAGGCCATTGCCCAAGAACCGCCGACCGAGACGACGCAGCTTCCAGACTCCGCGCCGGCGCCCGAGGCGCGGCCGAAGCCGCAGCCGGCCCAGGCCGAGAGCGCCAAGGCGCCGGACCGCAAGGACGCCGACAAGCCGGTCAAGGAAGCGTCGTCGAAGCCGAAGTCGGAAGACAAGCAGTTCAACGCGGACGAGATAACGGCGCTGCTCGACAAGCAGAAGCCTTCCGGTGGCGGCGCCAAGCGCTCGGCCCAGCAGGCTTCGCTCGGCGGCGAAAAGGACCAGGGCCAGAAACTCTCAAGGTCGGAACAAGGGGCGTTGGAAGACCAGCTCGGCCATTGCTGGACCCTCCCGGTCGGCCTCGAAGGTTCCGAGGATTTCACCGTGGTCGTTCGCTTCAACCTGAACGCCTCCGGTAAGTTGGAAGGCCGCCCGACTGTCGAAAAGTCCAGCGGCAACCCCCAGTTCGACGCCAGTGCGGTTCGCGCCGTGCAGAAATGTGATGTCGCCGGGCTGCAGGTGCCCGCCGGCAAGCAGGACATATGGTCCGATGTTCGCGTCAACTTTGATCCGAGAGCGATGCTTGGCCTGTAGCCTGAGCACCCGAAAAATCAGCAAGAGAAGCGAGAAGACATGAAATCCATCCTCAAGCCGCTCCTGGTGGTCGCCGCAATGGCGATGGGCATAATTTCTGTCGCCACCTTGCCTGCTCGAGCAACCCTCGAGCTCAACGTCAACAAAGGCAATGTCGAGCCGATGCCGATAGCCATCCCCGACTTTCAGGGAGAGCTTGGCGCGCAGATATCGGAGATCGTAACCGCCGATCTGAAACGGTCCGGACTGTTCGCGCCGATCGACAAGGCCGCCTTTGTCGAAAAGATCACGAACCCAGATGCGGCGCCGCGCTACGAGGACTGGAAGGTCATCAACGCGCAGGCGCTGGTGACCGGCAGCGTGAACAAGGAGGCGGACGGCCGCATCCGCGCCCAGTACCGGCTGTGGGATATTTTTGGCAACACGCAGCTGGCCGGCGAGCAGTTTTTCGCCAACGACGCCAATCAGCGCCGTGTCGCTCATATCATCGCCGATGCGATCTATGAGAAGATTACCGGCGAAAAGGGCTATTTCGACACGCGCGTCGTCTTCATCGACGAATCCGGCGCCAAGAATGCGCGCAAGAAGCGGCTCGCCATCATGGACCAGGACGGCGCCAACGTGCGCTATCTGTCCGACGGCCGCTCGATCGTGCTGACACCGCGCTTCTCGCCGAACCGGCAGGAAATCACCTACATGTCCTATGAGAGCGGCCAGCCGAAGGTCTATCTACTGCAGATCGAGACCGGGCAGCGCGAATTGGTCGGCAACTTCCCCGGCATGACGTTCGCGCCGCGCTTCTCGCCCGACGGCCAGAAGGTGATCATGAGCCTGCTGCGCGACGACGGCAATTCCAACATCTTCGCCATGGACCTGAGGAGCCGCTCGACCACAAGGCTGACCAATTCCACCGCCATCGATACCTCGCCGTCCTATTCGCCCGACGGCAGCCAGGTGGTGTTCACCTCCGACCGCGGCGGCCGCGCGCAGATCTACGTAATGGGCGCCGACGGCTCCGGCCAGACCCGCATATCGTTCGGCGACGGCGTCTATTCGACGCCGGTGTGGTCGCCGCGCGGCGACCTCATCGCCTTCACCAAGCAGACCGGCGGCGAGTTCCAGATCGGCGTCATGAAGACCGACGGCTCAGGCGAGCGCATTCTGTCGTCCGGCTTCCAGCAGGAGGGACCGACTTGGGCGCCCAACGGCCGCGTGCTGATGTTCTTCCGCGACTCAGCCGGCGGTCCGAAGCTGGTTTCGGTCGACCTCACCGGCCGCAACGAGCAGTCGATCCCGACCTCGAACTTCGCGTCCGACCCGGCCTGGTCGCCGCTGCTTGAGTGAGCGGTCGAAAAGGAGAATTGAAGAACTGATGAAATGAAGAATTGAAGAATGGAGAAAGAGGGCAGTTACATCAAGCGCGCCAAGGATTTGGAAGTCTATAGGCGTGCTTATGCAGCTTCCCTCGACGTCCACAGAGCGACGCTCGTTTTTCCGAAAATCGAGCAATACGCACTGCCGACCAAATGCGTCGATCCAGCAAGGCGATTTGCGCCAATCTGGCGGAGGGCTTCGCCAAGCAGACCCATTCCAGACCCGAATTCGCGCGGTTCATTTCGATGGCTATGGGATCCTGCAGCGAAGTTGAAAAGTGGATTTCGTATGCGTTCGATCTTGGTTACATCACGCAAGCGCAACGCGACGAATGGCAGCAATCCTACGTCCACATCTATGGAATGCTGGTGAATCTGAGGGAGAGATTGAAGTGATCCTTTTCCTCAATTCCCCAATTCTTCAGTTCTTCAATTCCCCTTTTTCACAGGCTGGTCGCGTTTTGGCCGCATTTCCGCCTACGGTCCGCGCGCATTGTCGCCCTTGGTAATGCGTGGGCGTAACGGCCGCGGACGGCGGCCTAATACCAAATTTTAACCGTGTTTCTTGAATGCCGGTTAACCCAAACGTGGTTACTGGGTGATCAACGAAATCACTCGAATGCGAAGGAGAGGCGGCATGGGCCGTATCGCAGCACTTACCAGAAACCCGGCCATGATCGCGCTGGTGGCGGCACTCGCCATCACGGGTTGCGCCTCGAAGAAGACCCCGAACAGCGCGGCCGATCTCGGCCTCAACGGCGCGGGCGCCGCGACGCCGGGCTCCGCCCAGGATTTCACCGTCAACATCGGCGACCGTATCTTCTTCGACACGGATTCGTCCTCGATCCGCGCCGACGCGCAGACGACGCTGTCGCGCCAGGCGCAGTGGCTGAACCAGTACAAGCAGTATGCCATCGTCATCGAGGGCCATGCCGACGAGCGCGGCACGCGTGAGTACAATCTGGCGCTCGGCGCCCGCCGCGCCGCCGCCACCCGCGACTTCCTGGTCTCCAAGGGCGTTTCGGCCCAGCGCCTGAAGACGATCTCCTACGGCAAGGAGCGCCCGGTCGCCGTTTGCGACGACATCTCCTGCTGGTCGCAGAACCGCCGCGCCGTCACCACGCTTTCGGGCGCCGGATCCTGATTGGCAAAAATACAACAGCACCATGCGAAAGGCGGCCAAATGGCCGCCTTTTTCATATCCAGCGCCCTGAAACAAAATTTGGCCGAAGTCTCGCGCCCTGCTATGAGCCGAGGGCGCTTGGTCCCACTCTGAATCGGAAGGGCGCAACGGGCTATCAATTTCACGGCGAGAGAAAGAATGCATTTCAGAACGGTCCTCAGCGGCACGCTTGCGCTGCTGCTCGTATCAAGCATCGCCGCCCCGGCAGCCGGCACGGGGCAGCCTGCCGATAGCGGGTTCTCCTTCCACCTGCCGACGCTCGGCATTTTCGGCGACAAGAAGAAACCGCAACAGCAGCAGATCGCGCAGCAGGACGGCGCCGGCGCCACTGGCCTGGAAGACCAACTCAGGCAGATGAACGGCAAGATCGAGGAACTCAATTTCCAGATACTGCAGATGCAGGAGCAGATCCGCAAGCAGCAGGAGGACAACGAGTTCCGCTTCCAGCAACTCGAGGGCGGCACGCAAGGCGGGCAGCAGCCGGCCAGCCAGAAGAAGTCGGAGGCCGCACCGCCTCCGAGCGGCGATGGCAATAGCGACAATGGCACCGACAACAGTGTCGCCGCGGCCCCGGCGACCCAGCCGCCGGCCGATGCGGGCGCCCAGTCGTCCGGCGGCGGCCAGAGCGTCGGCGAGGTCATCGTGGAATCGCAGACGGGCGACCCCGGCAAGGTAATCACCGGCGCGCCGCCGAAGCCGTTCGGCACCATCACCGTCGACAAGAACGGCAATGTGGTGAACGCCGACGAAAACACTCAGGCCACCGCCCCGGCGGCGCCGGCCGCAACCGCCGAAGGCACCAAGTCCGGAGGCACTGTGGTTGCCGCATTGCCTTCGACCAACGATCCGGACGAGCTCTACCGCAACTCCTACCAGTTCATCCTGTCGGGCGATTACGGCACCGCCGAACAGGGTTTCCGCGATCACATCGGCCGCTTCCCCAAGGACTCCAGGGCGGCGGACGCCCACTATTGGCTTGGTGAATCGCTGCTCGGCCAGCAGAAATACCGCGACGCGGCCGAGGTTTTCCTCGCCGCCAGCAAGGACTACCCGAAGGCCAAGAAGGCTCCCGACATGCTCCTGAAGCTCGGCGTGTCGCTGGTCGGGCTGAAGCAGAACGATGTGGCCTGCGCCACTTTCGGCGAGATCGGCAAGCGTTATCCCGACATCTCCAGCGCGCTCAAGGAGCGCGTCAAGCAGGAACGGGCGCTCGCGGCGTGTTAGCTTTCCGCTTGCCTGTCGGTGTCCCCAAATCGGGACCACTTTTAGGCGACACCCAGTGATGCTCGACACCGGGCCTGACCTTTCGGAACGGCTTTTTTCTGACATCGATTTATCTGACGGCGCGATTGCGGCCGTGTCCGGCGGCAGCGACTCGACCGCCCTTCTCATCCTCCTCAAGACCCATCTCGACCGAACTGCGCCCGCAACCAGGCTGCTGGCGGTGACGATCGATCACGATCTGCGGCCAGGCTCGGCGGCGGAAGCGCGCGGCGTGGCCAGGCTCTGCGCCGAGCGCGGCATCGCGCACCGCACCATCGTCTGGTCGGGGATGAAGCCATCGTCCGGCCTGCCCGCCGCCGCGCGCGAGGCGCGCTACCGGCTGCTGGCGGAGGCGGCGCATGCAGAAGGCATCGGCCTCATCCTGACCGGCCACACCGCCGACGACCAGGCCGAGACGGTGCTGATGCGGCAAGCGCGTGAAGAAGCGGCCCGTGAAGAAGGGAGACCTGACGAGGAGGCCAGCGACGAGGGCGCGCGCAGCGAGGGACGCGGGCTTGCCGGCATGGCGCCGGCCACCCTCTATGATTGGCAAAGCTGGATCGTCAGGCCATTCCTCGGCACGCGACGCGCGGCGCTGCGCGATGTGCTGCGGCGCCACAACATCGGCTGGGCCGAGGATCCGACCAATGTCGACCAGCATTTCGAGCGACCGCGCATGCGGGCCGCTCTTGCGGGTGACGATGGCGCGCGGCGTTTCGCGGAGGCGACCGCGTCGGCCGGGCAGGCCGCCGCGAGTCGTGACGAGCTTGGGCGGCACGCGGCTATGCTGATCCGCGACCTTGCCGGCATGCCGGTCCCCGGCCTCATCCGTCTCGATCCTGCTTTCGCCGCACCCGGCGATGCCGAGGCCGCCGTCTATGCCCTGCGCATCCTGCTTGCGACCGTCGGGGGCGTTGCCTTCCTGCCGGATGCGATCCGTAGCCAAGCGCTGTTCGAGCGGTTTCGGGCCGGACCGCTTTGCGCTACATTGTCGCGGACGGTGATCGACGCCAGGCGCTCCGGCATCTACCTCCGCCGCGAATCGCGCGGCCTGCCTGAGGCGGCGCTGGCCGTGAATAACGGCCTTTGGGACGGTCGCCGGCGCATCACGCTGAGCAACAGGCAAGGCGCATTGTTGATCGCGCCGCTCGGCGCGGCCACGGCGGGCAAGCGGGCTGTTGCCGAGGGCGGCGCGCCACCAAGTCTTGCGCGCGCGGCGCTAGCCGCCGAGCCGGCATTGTGGCGCGGGACGGAATGCATCGGTTTTCCCGGTGAGGGCGCGGCTCTCACGGAGATTGGCGTCGTCCCTGCCGTTGCGCCTTTTGCCCGCTTCCTACCGTCCTTCGATCTTGCGCCCGCCGCCGCCGTGGCCCGGCTGATCGGCGCGCCGCCGCTCCCGGCCTTGCCTTTCCGCGGCCACAGTGCCGCCTGATGATTGGGCGAAAGCTTAACCCACACGTGCTGTTATGCTTGGCAAGGGGAGGCGCTCTCCCTATGTTAGGCCCAAGCTTCCTCTGATCATGCGTGTCCGTCCGCGGGCTCCAACGGGACAATAGATGAATCCGAACTATCGCAACCTCGCGCTCTGGGCGATCATAGCGGTCCTGCTCATCGCCCTGTTCAACCTGTTCCAGACGCCGCAGACGCGCGGCGCTTCGAGCGAGGTCGCCTATTCGCAGTTCCTGCAGGATGTCGCGGCTGGACGGGTCAAGACGGTGACCATCGCCGGCGCCCGCATTTCCGGCACCTACACCGACAGTTCGACCGGCTTCCAAACCTATTCGCCCGGCGATCCGTCGCTGGTGTCGCGGTTGCAGGACAAGAACGTCACCATCAACGCCCGGCCTGAATCCGACGGTTCCAACTCGCTGTTCGGCTACCTGATCTCGTGGCTGCCGATGATCCTGATCCTCGGCGTCTGGATATTCTTCATGCGCCAGATGCAGTCCGGCTCCGGACGCGCCATGGGCTTCGGCAAGTCGAAGGCCAAGTTGCTGACCGAGGCGCACGGCCGCGTCACCTTCCAGGACGTCGCCGGCGTCGACGAGGCCAAGGAAGACCTGGAAGAGATCGTCGAGTTCCTGCGCGACCCGCAGAAGTTCCAGCGCCTCGGCGGCAAGATCCCGCGCGGCGTGCTTCTGGTAGGCCCTCCCGGCACCGGCAAGACGCTGCTTGCCCGCTCGGTCGCCGGCGAGGCCAACGTGCCGTTCTTCACCATCTCCGGCTCGGACTTCGTCGAGATGTTCGTCGGCGTCGGCGCCAGCCGTGTCCGCGACATGTTCGACCAGGCCAAGAAGAACGCGCCCTGCATCATCTTCATCGACGAAATCGACGCGGTCGGCCGCCATCGCGGCGCCGGGCTGGGCGGCGGCAATGACGAGCGCGAACAGACGCTGAACCAGTTGCTGGTCGAGATGGACGGCTTCGAGTCTAACGAAAGCATCATCCTGATCGCCGCCACCAACCGGCCCGACGTGCTCGACCCCGCGCTGCTCAGGCCCGGCCGCTTCGACCGCCAGGTGGTGGTGCCGAACCCCGACATCGTCGGCCGCGAGAAGATCCTCAAGGTGCATGTGCGCAACGTGCCGCTGGCGCCAAATGTCGACCTCAAGGTTATCGCGCGCGGCACGCCGGGCTTCTCCGGCGCCGACCTGATGAACCTCGTCAATGAATCCGCCCTGATGGCGGCGCGGCGCAACAAGCGCCTCGTCACCATGGCCGAGTTCGAGGACGCCAAGGACAAGATCATGATGGGCGCGGAGCGCCGCTCGTCCGCGATGACGCAGGCCGAGAAGGAACTGACCGCCTATCACGAGGCCGGCCACGCGATCCTCGCGCTCAACGTGCCGACCGCGGATCCGCTGCACAAGGCGACGATCATCCCGCGCGGCCGCGCGCTCGGCATGGTCATGCAGTTGCCGGAAGGCGACCGCTATTCGATGAGCTACAAGTACATGATCTCGCGCCTGGCGATCATGATGGGCGGCCGCGTCGCCGAGGAGTTCAAGTTCGGCAAGGAGAACATCACCTCCGGCGCCTCCTCCGACATCGAGCAGGCGACCAAGCTGGCGCGCGCCATGGTCACGCGCTGGGGCTTCTCCGACAAGCTCGGCCATGTCGCCTATGGCGACAACCAGGAAGAGGTCTTCCTCGGCCATTCGGTGGCGCGCACGCAGAACATCTCGGAAGAGACGGCGCAGATCATCGATGCCGAGGTGCGCCGGCTGATCGACGACGCCTATTCGACGGCCAAGGCGATCCTGACCAAGAAGAAGAAGGAATGGATCGCGCTGGCGCAAGGCCTGCTCGAATACGAGACGCTGACCGGCGAGGAGATCAAGCAGCTGATCGCCGGCCACAAGCCGGCGCGCGACCTCGGCGACGACACGCCGCCCAGCCGTGGCTCGGCCGTGCCGAAGGCCGGCACCGGCGGCCGCCGCAAGAAGGGCCCGGAGCCCGAAGGCGGCATGGAGCCGCAGCCGCAGGGCTAGTCGAGATCAGAGCGCTTCACCGTTTCAGGGAACGCAGAAGCGCTCTAATCTTTGGTTTGACCTATCCGACGGCTTCACGCGACGCGTTGTAAATCAGGAGACGCGCCGGATGTGCGTTGAAGCGCCATCCTCGGGCCTGTCCCGAGGACCTGCCAACGCAACCGGGTTGGCGGTTTCCAGCTCCCGTCGCCCGACAGCAGATCCTCGGGACAGGCCCGAGGATGACGGCTTGGCGCGTGGGAATCGCCTTATCCGCCGTATCCGATTTTTATGATTCAGCTTTCAGCCGCGCATTGCACAGGCTGTAATAGCCGCCGCCCTTCTGGATCCAACGAAGGCCGTTCAACGTACCTGCCTCCTTGTTGCCGTGGTACCCCTGCAGGCAGGTCTTCATCCGCGCCTTCGCGGGCTTTTCGGTCTTGAACTCGGCGGCCAGCGTGGTCGGGAATGTCACGCCCGCCGGCGCTACGGGGGGCGCGACCGCCGCGCTGGTTTCCTTTTTCGGCTGCGGCTCGGTTTTGACCGTATCCGTGCTGACACTCTCGGCAACGGGCATCGCACATTTCTCCTTGCGGAAAGCGGCCCAGTCCATGCCGTTCAGAGTGCCGCCTTCCTTGGCTGCGCGATAGGTCTCTCCGCATTCCTTCATCGTCAGTGCGCTTGCAGGGGCGACGCCCCACGCAACCAATGCCGTCACAGCCAATACGGCCAATTTCAAACTAGACATAAGACCCTCCGGGTTGCTAACGAGATCGATGTCTTTTTGTATACTGTTTGTTCTGCATATGTTCAATCAGAATTTTTGCGAGCTACTATAAAGCCTGGCGGTGGGAAGTGTGGCGGTTGACGATACCGATCGCTCCAGAGAGATGCAGATGCGAGCAAGGCCGGCGCCGGCGGCCGCGGCAAGAAGGGCCCGGAGCCGGAAGGCGGCATGGAGCCCAGCTGCAGGGGTGATGATAAGCGAACACCTACCAAAAACGCAGCGGCTGGTCCGTGACGTTTTTGCTTTTGACCCGCTCTCTTTTCAAAAGCCGGCGCTGCCCCTCATCGCCCTGCCGGGCACTTCTCCCCGTATAGTGACGGGAGAAGGTGGCCGGCCGCGGCCCCGGCGCTTTTCCTGCAACGTTCGCGATTGGCGAAATCGGCGATGAGAGCGCCCCTCTCCCCGGAGAGGAAGCCGGCAGGCAGGTGAGGGGCAGCAAAAACGCCTCAGAAATATCCGCTGGCCAACTCGCAAATCAGATGCGGCGTACTCGCTCAAACACGCCCAACAAAGAAAAAGGCCCGCGAACTTTACGGTTCGCGGGCCTTCGTCAACCGTAAACGAAGCGAAATCAGCTCTTCAGCTTGGCGTTGCACAGGCTGTAGAAGCCGCCGCCCTTCTGAATCCACTTGAGGCCGTTCAGCGTGTTGGCGTCCTTGTTGGCATAGTACAGCTCGAGGCAGGTGTGCATGCGGCCCTTGGCCGGGGTCTCGCTGGCAAACTTCTTGGAGATCGCCGTCGGGAACTTCACGCCCTTGGGAGCGGCAACGGACGGCTTCTCGGGTTCGCTGGTGTAGGTCGCCTCCGTCGGAGCCGGCACCGTGTCGTCGTCGTCCGCGGCGGCGCCGCACTCTGCCTTGCGGAAGTCGTTCCACTTCATGCCGTTGAGCTTGTTGCCGGTCTTGGCCACCTGGTACTTGGCGCTGCAATCGGCCATGCTGAGGCCCTTGCCTCCTTCAGCGGCGGCGGCCTTGGTCGTTGCCTTGGCGGGTTCCGCCGCGGCGGTTGCGCCGGGGCCGCATTCGGCCTTGCGGAAGTCGTTCCACTTGACGCCGTTCAACGTGCCGGCGGCCTTGGCGGCCTGGTACTTGGCGCTGCATTCCTTGGTGGTCAGGCCCTTGGCGGTCTCCTCGGTCGCGGCCGCCGCCTTGGTGGTCTTGGCGGGTTTGGCGTCGGCAGCTGCGGCGGTGGCTCCGGCGCCGCACTCGCTCTTGCGGAAGTCGTTCCACTTCATGCCGTTCAAGGTGCCGGCAGCCTTTGCGGCCTGGTACTTGGTGCTGCATTCCTTCGCGGTCAGGCCCTTGGCCGCGTTGTCGTCGTCGGCGGCGGCCGCCTTGGAGTCGGACTTGGCCGCATCGCTTGCCTTCGCCGTCTTCTTGGCGGGCTTGGTGTCGGTGGTTGCGGCGGCATCGGTGCCGCATTCAGCCTTGCGGAACTGGTTCCACGTCTGGCCGTTAAGTGTTCCGGCGTCCTTTGCCGCGTTATACTTGGTGCTACACTCGGCGATGGTAAGCGCGTTGGCCGGCGCCGCCAGGAACAAGGTTGCGACGGCTAATCCCGTCAAGGTTGCAAGTCGATGGATGAGCATGGCGTTTTCTCCGTTGCTGTCGCCCATAGGTTGTCCCTTTGCGAAACCAATAGCCCTCAACGCCCGCCCGCGCCAGATGCTACCAGCGCGGACGCCCTCACAAACTGTGTTCCTCCCGATAAGGTGATGGAATCCTTGCGATCTGGTCCGCCTGAGCAAGGTTTGCGGGGCGAATCTACAGCCAACGGACCTGCAACGCCTGGTCCATTGCCGCAAGACTGGACGGCCATGTTAGGCTGTCGAATCACTTGACCAGCCCAGCACAATGATTTTCTAAGGAATGGTAATATATAATCACGAAATGTGATGATCGGGTGCGGCTCAATTGTGGCAATACGGGCGGCTGAAAAACCGACGGGGATCTAGAAACGCATGGCAGGGCAGTATTTTGGCACCGACGGCATTCGCGGACGCGCCAACAAGTTTCCGATGACGGCCGAGGTCGCCATGCGGGTCGGTATGGCGGCAGGCCTTTCGTTCCAGCGCGGCAGCCATCGCCACCGCGTCGTGCTCGGCAAGGACACGCGGCTTTCCGGCTACATGATCGAGAACGCGATGGTGTCGGGCCTGTGCGCGGCCGGCATGGACGTGTTCCTGCTTGGCCCCATTCCGACGCCGGCGGTCGCCATGCTGGTGCGCTCGCTGCGCGCCGACATCGGCGTGATGATCTCGGCCTCGCACAATCCGTATTATGACAACGGCATCAAGCTGTTCGGCCCCGACGGCTATAAGCTCTCCGACGAGATCGAGGAGCGCATCGAGGGCATGCTGGACAAGGATATCGAGCTGGCGCTTGCTGATTCCGACGGGCTCGGCCGCGCCAAGCGCGTCGACGGGGTGCACGACCGCTATATCGAATTCGCCAAGCGTACGCTGCCGCGCTCAATGTCGCTGTCGGGCCTCAGGATCGTCGTCGATTGCGCCAACGGCGCCGCCTACAAGGTGGCGCCCGAGGCACTTTGGGAACTCGGCGCCGAGGTCGTGGCCATCAATGTCGAGCCCAACGGCTTCAACATCAACAAGGAATGCGGCTCGACCCATCCGGCCGGCCTGCAGAAGAAGGTGCATGAAGTGCGCGCCGATATCGGCATCGCGCTCGACGGCGACGCCGACCGGGTGGTGATCGTCGACGAGAACGGCGCCATCGTCGATGGCGACCAGATCATGGCACTGATCGCCGAGTCCTGGCACCAGAGCGGGCGTCTGGCCGGCGGCGGTGTCGTGTCGACAGTGATGTCCAACCTCGGCCTCGAACGCTTCCTCGGCGACATGAAGCTGCAGCTGCACCGTACCAAGGTGGGAGACCGCTATGTCGTCGAGCACATGCGCGCGCATGGATTGAATGTCGGCGGCGAGCAATCCGGCCACATCGTGCTCTCGGATTTCTCGACCACGGGCGACGGGCTTGTGTCGGCGCTGCAGGTGCTGGCCTGCATCAAGCGGCAGAACCGGCCGGTCAGCGAGCTGTCAAAGAAGTTCGAGCCGGTGCCGCAGCTCTTGAAGAATGTCCGCATCGCCGGTGGCAAGCCGCTCGAGGAGGCGCCGGTCAAGGCGGCGATCGAGGATGCGCGCAACCGGCTCGGCAAGGCCGGGCGGCTGGTCATCCGGCCCTCCGGCACCGAGCCGCTGATCCGCGTCATGGCCGAGGGCGACGACCCGCAGCTGGTCGAGGCTGTCGTCAACGATCTCGTCGGCGTCATTTCGGAAACGCGCAGCGCCGCCTGAGTGCGCGAAGCAATCCAGCTCTGCAAGCCCGCCGTCAGGCGGGCTTTTTTGTCCGTGCGCGAGCGATGCGGTCGGCCCTGTTCGCAATGCGACTCTATCTAAAATTGTATAGATTCGTGGTTAATCGGTACGGTTAAACGGCTTTTAACCTTTGCAATTCATTATCCAAACCCGAAGTCAATCATCTTCGGGCGGGTGTCGTCCCGAGGCTTCTTAGGGGTGACAGCATGTTCAATACAAG
>NZ_RZOT01000199.1:0-9710 GCF_003999085.1 Mesorhizobium sp. M4A.F.Ca.ET.090.04.2.1 | reverse complement strand
ATGCAGGCTATCGCCCGGCCGCACAGGCAGGCGCGGAATGCCGTCCTGGCGCGCGCGCCGCAGGCCCAGGATTTGCCGTCGACGCTGCAGGTCTCGTCCTGCCTCACGATGTCGACGCCGGAAATCGCGACCGAATAGCCCTTCGCCTCGATCAGCCCGGCGGCGGCGGCCACCGGCTGGAACAGCTTGGTCCCGTTCCAGTCGCCGGGCATTTTCCACCTGGGCGGCTTGGGCGGGCCTGCCAGCGCCAGGTCGCTCAGCGGCGCGCGCGGCTCGACACGCTCAAGCTCCCCGGAAGGGAGTTGAGGTGGCGCCACGACCTCGGGATCGATCGTCCTGGAATGGGCGGGAGGTTTCACCGGCTGCGGTGGCGGAAGGGCTGCCGTGGCCGGCGCTTCGGGCGGCATGTCGGCGCCCTGCTCGGCGGTGGTTTCGGCCACCGGATCAATGCGGTCCAGCGTGACGATGCTTTCACCGCCGTTCAGCGCGCGGCCTCCGGTGACGACGAGCGACGCCATCGCTGGTACAGCCGCAACAGCCACGGCAAGACGGAGCAGCCGCACTTACTGGCTTGCCCAGACGATACGCGCCACCCATTCGATGTCGCGCATCGGGATGTCCCGATCAGGATGATCAGGATTGAGGGAGACCAGCACGATCGACTTCACGGTCTGGCGAGCCAGCACCTTGGCCATCACCTCACCGGCAACGGTCTTGACGACGACGCGGTCGCCCTTGCGGGTGGCAGCGCCCGGCTCGACGATCAGCACGTCGCCGTTGCGGTAGAGCGGCAGCATGGAATCGCCCTGCACCTGCAGCGCATAGGAGCTTGCTGTCGCCCTGGCCGGCAATTCAACCAGATCCCAGCCCTGCCCCGCCGGATAGCCGGCATCGTCGAAGAAACCTCCGGCGCCGGCCTGGGCAAAGCCGAGCAGCGGCACGGCTGACCTGCGTGCCTGCGACGCCGGGATCGAGCCATCACCTTCCACCAGCCCGGTGAACTCCTCCAGCGAGGCGCCGGTGGCCTCGATGATCTTGGCCAGCGATTCGGTCGACGGCCAGCGTGGCCGCCCGTCCGAGGACAGGCGCTTCGACTTGTTGAAGGCGGTGGAGTCGAGACCGGCGCGCCTTGCCAGACCTGACGCCGACAGCGAATAACGCTCGGCGAGTGCGTCGATGGCGGCCCAGACACGGTCGTGCGAGAGCAATCGAGCTCTCCTTCAAAACAGGAAAAAATGCCTCTTCCTGTCTACCGCGCAACCGCCCCAATGTCCACCGAGGAAGTGCGCGGGATCGCCAACGATCACGCCTTCTTGGCAAGTTCCCGCAAATTCCGGTGCGACGCCATGAATGCCTGCTCGGCCTCGGTCGGGGGGCGCGGCTGAGCAGAACGGCCAAGTGCGATGACCACCTCGCCAATGTCGAGAAAGCGGCGGCCGCGGCGGTCGTAGACACCGCCGGTGGTCATGATTTGCGCGGCCGTTTCGCCACTATCGAGGACGAAGCGGTGCCTGCCGATGACCGAGGTGCCTTCCCAGGTCTCGATCGAGGACACCACCTCGAAGCGCCGCCACAGCCGGATCTCGCGCACATAGGCCACCTGCAGCCCGCCGATCATCGGCGCCCAGCCGTTCCTGCGCGCCAGCGCGATGAGGCCGGCGCGCAGGAAGATGTCGATGCGGCCGAGATCGGCCAGCATCATGTAGCGGGCGTTGTTGAGATGGTTGTTGAAATCGATGTCGGTCGGCAGGCATCGAAAGACCAGCCGGCTTTCACCGCCGACGAGGTACGGGCCACGGCTTCGCGCCGTGGCCATCATGCGCGCCATGCGCGCCCAGACATACATCGGCGTCGGCCGTCAGGCTGCCTGCTTGATCTCGCCCTTCTGGTAAGGGTCGAAACGCTGGTAGAAGGTCTCGCCCTTCTCCGCCATGTCGAGCAGCAGCTTCGGCGCCTTGAACTCGGCGCCGTACTTCTTCTGCAGGGCCTTGGCGATCTTGACGAACTGCTTGGCGCCAATACCGTCGATGTAGGACAGCGCGCCGCCGGTGAAGGGGGCGAAGCCGAAGGCGAGGATCGAGCCGACATCGGCCTCGCGCGGATCGGTGACGATGCCTTCCTCCATCACGCGAACCGCCTCGAGGGCGATGGTGACCAGCAGGCGCTGCTTCAGTTCCTCATAGTCGACCTTCTCCGGCTTGAGCTGTGGATAGAGGTCCTTGAGGCCAGGCCACAGCTTCTTCTTCGCCGGCTTGGCCGGATAGTCGTAAAAGCCCTTGCCGTTCTTGCGGCCGAAGCGGCCATGCGTGTCGACCATGGTGTTGATCAGCGCCATCTGCTTCGGATCGACGGCCTTCTCGCCGAGATCCCTGATCGTCTGCTTCATGATCTTCTGGGCAAGGTCGATCGCCGTCTCGTCGGTCAGCGCCAGCGGACCGACCGGCATGCCGGCCGCCTTGGCGGCGTTCTCGATCATCGGTGCCGGGACACCCTCGATCAGCATCTTGTAGGCTTCCGACATGTAGCGCAGGACGCAGCGGTTGACGTAGAAGCCGCGCGTGTCGTTGACGACGATCGGCGTCTTCTTGATGGCGCGGACGAAATCGATGGCGGTCGCCAGCGCCTTGTCGCCGGTCTTCTTGCCGAGGATGATCTCGACCAGCATCATTTTGTCGACCGGCGAGAAGAAGTGGATGCCGACAAAATTCTTCGGTCGCGCCGAATTCTTCGCCAGCGAGGTGATCGGGATGGTCGAGGTGTTGGAGGCGAAGATCGCCGACGACTTCAGCACCGCTTCCGCCTTTTCGGTGGCGCTCTTCTTGACGGCGGAATCCTCGAACACGGCCTCGACCACCAGATCGCAGCCGGCGAGGTCGGCATAGTCGGCCGTCGGCGTGATCAGCGACAAGAGCCTGTCCTTGTCCTCGGGCTTGGCGCGGCCCTTCTTGACCTGATCAGAGATCAGGCTGTCGGAATGCGCCTTGCCCTTTTCGGCCGACTCCATGTCGCGGTCGAGCAGCACGACGGGAATGCCGGCCTTGGCCGTGACATAGGCGATGCCGGCGCCCATGAAGCCGGCGCCGAGGATGCCAATTTTCTTGAACTTGGTGTCCGGCACGCCGGCCGGGCGACGCGCGCCCTTGTTCAGTTCCTGCAGCGAGACGAACAGCGAGCGGATCATCGCTGCCGCTTCCCTGGTCTGCATGATCTCGGTGAAGTAGCGCTGCTCGATCTTGAGCGCCGTGTCGAAGGGTACCAGGAGTCCCTCATAGACGCATTTCAGGATCGCCCCCGCGGCCGGATAGTTGCCGTAGGTCTCACGACGCAGGATGGCGATGGCCGGCGGCCAGAGGTTGGCGCCCGCCGCCGAATAGACCGGGCCACCGGGCAGCTTGAAGCCCTTCTCGTCCCAAGGCGCCACCGGCTTCAGGCCATTCTTGATCATCGCCTTGGCGGTCTCGACCAGCTTCGAAGGCTCGGCGATCTCGTGGATCAGGCCCATTGCCTTGGCCTTCTGCGGCGTGAGAGTCTGGCCGGTGGTCAGCATCTGCAGCGCCTGCTGCGGGTCGGTCAGCCGCGGCACGCGCTGGGTGCCGCCGGCACCCGGGAAGATGCCGATCTTCACTTCCGGAAGCGCCATCTTCACCTTGTCGGAATCGGCAGCGACGCGGCCGTGGCAGGCGAGCGACATCTCGAAGGCGCCGCCCATGCAGGTGCCGTTGATCGCCGACACCCACGGCTTGCCGGAAGTCTCGATCTTGCGGAACAGGCCGGTCATGACGCCCGCATTGTCGAACAGGGCTTTGGTCGCCTTGCCCAAATCCTTCGCCTTGTCGGCGGCGAAGGCGCCCAGCATCTTCTGCAGCAAGGTGATGTCGGCACCGCCGGAGAAAGTATCCTTGCCGGAGGTGATGACCGCGCCCTTGATGGCCGCGTCGCCGGCGACATGGTCGACGATGGCGTTAAGCTCCCGCATCACCTCTTCGGTGAAGACGTTCATCGATCGATCCGGCATGTTCCAGGTGACCAGCGCAATGCCGTCGGCGTCGACGTCGAGGGTGAAATTGGTGTAGCTCATCTTCTCTCTCCCCGTCAGACGCGTTCGATGATGGTGGCGGTGCCCATGCCGGCGCCGATGCAGAGCGTGACCAGGGCGGTGTTCAGGTCACGGCGCTCGAGCTCGTCGAGCACGGTGCCGAAGATCATGGCGCCGGTGGCACCGAGCGGATGGCCCATGGCGATCGCGCCGCCGTTGACATTGATCTTGTCGTGCGGGATCTCGAAGGCCTGCATGTAGCGCAGCACCACCGAGGCGAAGGCCTCGTTGAGCTCGAACAGGTCGATGTCCGACAGCTTCATCTTGGCACGCTGCAAGAGCTTTTCGGTGACGTCGACCGGGCCGGTCAGCATCAGCACCGGCTCGGAGCCGATGTTGGCGAAGGCGCGGATGCGGGCGCGCGGCTTGATGCCCATCGCCTTGCCGGCCTTCTTGGAGCCGAGCAGGACGGCAGCGGCGCCATCGACGATGCCGGACGAGTTGCCGGCATGGTGGACGTGGTTGACCTCTTCGACTTCAGGGTGCTTTTGCACGGCAACCGCATCGAAGCCGCCCATTTCGCCGGGCATGACGAAGGACGGGTTGAGCGAGGCCAGCGATTGCATGTCGGTCGCCGGTCGCATGTGCTCGTCATGGTCGAGGATGGTCAGCCCATTCTGGTCCTTGATCGGGATCACCGAATTCTTGAAGCGGCCCTCGGACCAGGACTTGGCGGCGCGCTTCTGGCTCTCGACGGCATAGGCGTCGACATCGTCGCGGCTGAAGCCATACTTGGTGGCGATCAGGTCGGCCGAAATGCCTTGCGGCACGAACCAGCCGGGCAGGCCGACGGATGGGTCCATGAACCAGGCGCCGCCCGACATGCCCATGCCGACGCGCGACATCGATTCGACGCCGCCGGCGATGACGATGTCGTCGGCACCCTGCGCGATCTTGGCGGCGCCGAAATTGATGGCGTCGAGACCGGAAGCGCAAAAGCGCGAGATCTGCATGCCGGGCGCCTTGGTGTCGTAGCCGGCCTCGAAGGCGGCGGCGCGCGGAATTACCGAGCCCGCCTCGCCGACCGGGTCGACGCAGCCGAAGATGATGTCGTCGACAGTGCCGGTGTCGAGGCCGTTGCGGTCGCGCAGCGCCTCGAGCGTTTTGGCGGCGAGCCGCACCGCCGGCACCTCGTGCAGCGAGCCATCCTTCTTGCCTCTGCCGCGCGGCGTGCGCACGGCGTCATAGACGTAAGCTTCGGCCATTTTCCTGCTCCTTGGGTTTGCCGGTCGCCGCGCTCAGAGAGAGCGCCCGATCAGCAATTTCATGATCTCGTTGGTGCCGCCGTAGATGCGCTGGACGCGAGCGTCGCGGTACATGCGGGCGATCGGGTATTCATTCATGTAGCCATAGCCGCCGTGCAATTGAAGGCATTCGTCGACCACCTTGCCCTGCAGGTCGCTAAGCCAGTATTTGGCCATCGAGGCGGTGACCGGATCGAGGCCGCCATCGATGTGGCGGGCGACGCAGTCATTGTAGAAGACGCGGCCGATCGTGGCCTCGGTCTTCAGCTCGGCCAGCTTGAACTGGGTGTTCTGGAAATCGATGACCGCCTTGCCGAAGGCCTTGCGCTCCTTGACGTAGTCGATGGTCAAGGCCAGCGCGCGCTCGATCATGGCGATCGCGCCGGTACCGATCTGCAGCCGCTCCTGCGGCAGTTGCTGCATCAGCTGGACGAAGCCCTTGCCTTCCTCATGGCCGAGCAGGTTCGAGGTCGGCACGCGCACGTCGTTGAAAAACAGTTCGGAGGTATCGTTGGCCTTCAGGCCGATCTTGTCGAGGTTGCGGCCGCGCTGAAAACCTTCGACCTCGTCGGTCTCGACGACGATCAGCGAAGTGCCCTTGGCGCCCTTTTCCGGGTCGGTCTTGGTGACGACGATGATCAGGCTGGCGAGCTGGCCATTGGTGATGAAGGTCTTGGAGCCGCTGATCTTGTAGTGGTTGCCGTCCTTCTCGGCGCGCGTCTTGACGCCTTGCAGGTCGGAGCCGGCGCCGGGCTCGGTCATGGCGATGGCGCCGATCAGCTCGCCGGTCGCGAGCTTGGGCAGCCACCTCTTCTTCTGCTCCTCGGAGCCGTAATGGAGGATGTAGGGGGCGACGATCGAATTGTGCAGACCGATGCCGAAGCCGTCGACGCCGACATGGCCGATCGCCTCGATGATGGCGCTCTCATGCGCGAAGGTGCCGCCCGAGCCGCCATATTCCTCCGGCATCGAGGCGCAGAGCAGGCCGGCCGCGCCTGCCTTCAGCCAGCTCTCGCGGTCGACCATCTCGTTCTTCTCGAACTCGTCATAGCGCGGCGCGATCTCTTCAGACATGAAGCGCGACGCCATGTCGTAGAGCATTGCGACCTCGTCCGCCGCCCAGGCGGGTTTTGGCAAGCCAAGAATTTCGGCTGGATTTGTCATGCCATTTCCTCCGTGGCGCTGGCGTCCCCCTCCCCCTTGAGGGGAGGGTGGCCGCGAAGCGGTCGGGAGGGGTCGCCGGCGACACGCTCGGCCTCACCTTTGACAAACTGCGCAACATGCCAGGCGCTATTGATAACATCCGGCTCGTCGATCCTAAGCACGACGTAGCCAAGCGACTGCAAATAAGCGTCGCGGTTCAAATCATGACGCTTGCCAGCCTCGGTTTCATGCAGGTCGCCGTCGACCTCCACAATGAGTTTGACCGACGGGCAGACGAAATCGACAATGTACGGGCCGATCGGCGATTGCCGCCTGAACTTCAAACCGTCAGCCGTCAGCTCCCGCAATTCGTACCATAGCAAAGACTCCGCCTTCGTCGCATGGAGACGAAGCGAGCGTGCCTTCTGCCGCATTTCGAAACTCACCCGCGTCCGCGGCATTGCGATAGTCCTCCTCCCAGTGCGCATCCGTCAGAATTGGCGTCGAGCTCGTCGCGGGCGACCCCTCCCGACCCTTCGGGCCACCCTCCCCTCAAGGGGGAGGGGGACGCCGAGCATTTCTAGAACGCTTCCGCCGGCAGCGCCATTAGCGCGTCCGCGCCACTGGAAATGCGGGCAAGCCGCGTCGCCGTCTCCGGCATGATCCGCTCCATGAAGAAGCGCGCCGTCACCAGCTTGTTGTCATAGAAGGCCGAGGAGCCGTTGGCGCCATCGGCGAGCTTCGCGCCGGCGGCCTTCGCCATCTGCGCCCACATGTAGCCCAACGCCACCAGGCCGAAGAGGTGCATGTAGTCGGTCGAGGCGGCGCCCGCATTGTCGGGCTTGGCCATGGCGTTCTGCAGCAGCCACATGGTCGCCGCCTGCAGGTCGTTGAGGCCCTTCTTCAGCGCCTTGGTGAAGGGCGCCAACTTCTCGTCGGCACGGTTCTCCTCGCAGAACTCGCCGACCTCCTTGAAGAAAGCCTGTACGCCGCGGCCACCGTTCTGCGCCAGCTTGCGGCCGACCAGGTCGAGCGCCTGGATGCCGTTGGCGCCCTCATAGATCATGGCGATGCGGGCATCGCGCACGAACTGGCTCATGCCGTGCTCTTCGATATAGCCATGGCCGCCGAACACCTGCTGCGCCATCACCGCGTGGTCGAAGCCCTTGTCGGTGAGCACGCCCTTGACCACGGGCGTCAGCAGGCCGGTGTAGTCGTCGGCCGCCCGGCGATCGTTGTCGTCACCGGCGCGGTGCGCGACGTCCGACTTGATCGCGGTCCACAGCGCCAGCGCGCGGCCGGCCTCGTTATACGCCTTCATGGTCATCAGCGAGCGGCGGATGTCGGGATGGACGATGATTGGATCGGCCTTCTTGTCCGGCGCCTTGGCACCCGACAGCGACCGGCCCTGCAAGCGGTCCTTGGCGTAGGAGACGGCGTTCTGGTAGGCGATCTCCGACAGCGACAGCCCCTGCAGGCCGACGCCGAGGCGGGCCTCGTTCATCATCGTGAACATTGCCTTCAGGCCGCCATTGGCCTCGCCGAGCAGCGTGCCTTCGGCCTCGTCATAATTCATGACGCAGGTCGAATTGCCGTGGATGCCCATCTTCTCCTCGATCGAGCCGCAAGAGACGGCGTTTCTTTCACCTGGCTTGCCCGAGGCGTCGAGCTTGAGCTTCGGCACAATGAACAGCGAGATGCCCTTGACGCCTTCCGGCGCACCCTCGATGCGGGCCAGCACCAGGTGGACGATGTTGTCCGCCATGTCGTGCTCGCCGGCGGAGATGAATATCTTCTGACCGGAAATCTTGTAGGTGCCATTGCCGTTCGACACGGCCTTGGTGCGCAGCAGGCCAAGATCCGTGCCGCAATGCGGCTCGGTGAGGTTCATGGTGCCGGTCCATGCGCCCTCGACCAGCTTCGGCAGCCAGGTCGCCTTCTGCTCGTCGGTGCCGTGGGTGATGATGGCGGCGATCGCGCCTTGCGTCAGGCCCGGATACATCATCAGCGACATGTTGGCCGAGACCATATATTCGGAAACCGCCGTGTGGACCGTGTAGGGCAGGCCCTGGCCGCCGAACTCGGCAGGCGCGGCGAGCCCCATCCAACCGCCCTCGCGATACTGGTCGAAAGCCTCCTTGAAGCCCTTGGGCGTCGTCACCGAGCCGTCATCATGGCGCACGCAGCCTTCCATGTCGCCGACACGGTTGAGCGGATGCATGACGTTCTCAGCGAGCTTGGCGCCCTCGGCGAGGATCGCCTCGAGGACGTCGGGCGTCGCGTCGGAGAAGCCGGGAAGATTGGAATAGCGCTGATAGCCCAACACGTCGTTGAGCACGAACAGCGTGTCCTGGATCGGCGCCCTGTAGATCGTCATGCCTTCCTCCACCCTTGCGGTCTGGCCCTGCCAGCAAGTTCTCGATCAAAGCGCAGATCGGAGGCTGAGCCAATGTCGACGCCCCGATAGCAAAAATTGACGTTTGCGTAAACGTCAATCTTGTCGCAGACGCAAAATTTTCGTGAGCTGACGCATGGCCGCCAAAAGAAAAGAGCCGCGCGGCACAGGCCGCGCGGCTCCTCGTCCGAGACTTTCCGCCGGAAGCCGGCGCACAGGATCAGCCGGCTGCGCTGGCCTGTGGCGGCGCGGCGCGTTGGGCAAGCATCTGGCGCACCGCCGTCATCGAGGCGCTCAACTCGTTGATGGCGTCGTCGATCAGCGCCCGCTGCTTCTGCAGGCGAGCGAGCTGCTTCTCGGACTTGTCGAGCGCCAGCCGCAGCTGCTTGGTGTTGGAGCCGGTCGGATCGTAGAGATCCATCATCTGCTTGACGTCGCGCAGCGAGAACCCGACCTTGCGGCCCAGCAGGATCAGCTTCAGCCGGGCCTTGTCGCGGCGCGTGTAGAGACGGGTCGAACCGTCGCGCTTCGGGTTGAGCAGGCCCTTGTCCTCATAGAAACGTAGCGTGCGCAACGTCACGCCATATTTCTTGGCCATTTCGCCGATGCGGACAAGTTCCTCGCCGGTTTCAGTCGATATGTCATTGGTGTTGGCCGCGGCTTCGCCGGCCGAAACAAGCTTCATGGTCACTGGCTTTCCCCGTCTGGTGGCGCCGCGGTCCCGGACCTTGCGTCGCCTGAGTGGAAGCGGGGGCGTGCTTCCAGTCGTGGTTTCAACGAAAAATCGCAAAAGGGGGATCTGCACACTCTTACGTTTACGTCAATTCTATAC
>NZ_RZOT01000198.1:0-9745 GCF_003999085.1 Mesorhizobium sp. M4A.F.Ca.ET.090.04.2.1 | reverse complement strand
CAATTGGCCGCCGGCTTGCCCTGCATTGGTTCAGCGGCAGCCGGCTGGCGCTTGACCTCGAGGCAAAGCCCGGCATCAATACGGGCCTGGCTTGTGGTTTTGGGGGAGAAAAAATGCGTGCGATGATTTGCACTGCGACATTGCTTCTGTCGGCTGGCGGGGCTCTTGCGAGCGGCGGCATCTGGTGCTCCGCCGAGGATGCTGCGGCGATATTCCAGGTCGAAGCCGGCGTCACCAGGGGCATGGGAGGGCCGACGTTCAATTTTCGCGGTGATCTCGAAATTCTCGGCAGACCTGCCGGCGACAGCCTGCGCAAGACCGTCTTCGAGGATTCGAACCTGACGCAATACTGGCTCGACGGCGAGGAATTGCGGCTGAACATCTATCACGAGCACGAAGTCGCTGAACGTATCAACTCGGTCGAACTGACGATCCTGACCAAGACCAGCGACGAGGGCGTCTATGACGGGCGCTATACGCTCGCCATCTACGACGCCGCGGCGGATACGGACCAGGACGGCAAGCCGGTTGAAGTCAAAGGCAAAGTATCCTGCGGGGCAGAATAGTCGAGCCTACGCCGTGATGTCGATGACGCCGCAGTCGCCGGCGGCGCTGCCGAAGACGATACGGCGCTCTTCCCCGTCCCACATCATCGCGGTGATGGCGCCCTTGCCGGGGCGGCGCAGCAGCACTTCCTTGGCGTCGGCGAAGCGCACCGCCATCACCATGCCGTCGTCATAGCCGATCGCCACCACATCCTGGCTCGGATGGCAGGCGACCGTGGTGACCATGGCGTTGCCGCGCGTGCCGAGCTCCAGCGGCGCCTTGCCCATCGGGCCGTCCTTGCCGGTAAACGGCCAGACGATCGCCGCCGGCGCGCCCGAGCTCGCCAGCCATTTGCCCTTGGGCGCCCATGACAGGCTTTTGACCTTTGCCGGATAGCCGCTCATGCGCATGTGCTTGCCATCGGCGAGCTTCCAGCCATGCAGCGCGTTCTCCTGCATCGTGGTGACGAGGAAGGCGCCGTCCGGCGAGAAGGCGATGCCGGTATGGGCGCCGGCCCATTCGAGCTCGACCGGCTTGCCCTCGGCGGCGGGGAAATGCAGCGTCGCGCCATTGTAGCGGGCGACACCGAAACGCATGCCCTTGGGCGAGAAGGCCAGCCCCTCGACCGAGCGCGGATGGGCGAACTCCTTGGTCTTGCCGTCGGCGAAGCGCACGAAGGCGGTCTTGCCGGATGCATAGGCGATCGCGCCCTGCGGCCCGGCGGTGACGCTGGTGATCCATTTTTTGCCGGCGCTCGCCAGTTCCTGGACGTTGCCGCCCGCGGTGATCGAAAAGACCTTGCCATCCTCGCCGCCGGTGATCAGCCGATCGTTGGCCGCGTCATGGAAGGCGGCAAGCAGCCCATCATTGGCCTGCGCGGTCTTTTGCCCGTTGTCGAAGCGGTGGATTGTGCCATCGGCGAGCGCGAAATGCGGCACATCGCCGAGGAAGACGGCGGCGACGCAATGGCCTTCGAGATCAAGCGGGGCGACTGTGGGCATGGCTATCTTTGTCTGGTGAAAGTGCAGAAGGCGGCTTACTCGACGTTTGTACGTCCGGCAACCATGAGGGGGATAATCGCCAGCGATGGCGCCGCCCCTCATTGTCCTGCCGGACATTTCTCCCCGTATAGTGACGGGGAGAAAGAGGGTTGTCGCGGATGATTTCGCCAATCTTCAGCGCTACAGAATAGGCGTCGACATTGCGGCCAGCCTTCTTCTCCCCGTCACTATACGGGGAGAAGGTGCCGGCAGGCGGATGAGGGGCGGCGCCAACGGTTGGAAATTGTCGCTACAGAATGCTTGGCAGTGCTTTGATGACCCTAAGCAGCCTGTCCTCCTCCCGAACGTTCAAGCCGCCTGGCAGGCCTCGAAGCTCTTGCGCAGCCGCTCGGCGTCGAGTTCGCGGCCGATGAAGACCAGCCGGCTCTCATGCTTCTCGCCATCCTTCCAGGCGCGTTGGTGGTCGCCCTCGATGATCATGTGCACCCCCTGGATGACATAGCGCTCATCGTCGCCCTTGAGCGCGATGATGCCCTTCAGTCGCAGGATGTTCGGACCTTCCATCTGGGTGATCTTCTCGATCCACGGGAAGAACTTCTTCGGGTCCATCTCGCCGCCGCGCAGCGACACCGACTGCACCGTCACGTCATGGATGTCGGAAGCATGCGCGTGGTCGTGATGGTGATCGTGGTCATGGTGATCATGGTCGTGATCGTGGTGGTCGTGATCGTGGTCGTGCGCTTCGAGGAAATGTGGGTCGTTCTCCAGCGCGCGGGCAAGGTCGAAGGCGCCGCGATCGAGCACCTCGGCCAGCGCCACCCCGGCACGCTGGGTGCGATGGATCCGGGCCGCCGGGTTGATGGCGCGGATCGTCGCTTCGACCTTGGCGAGTTCGTCCGGCGTGACGAGGTCGGTCTTGTTGAGCACGACGACGTCGGCGAAGGCGATCTGGTCCTCGGCCTCCTTGGAATCCTTCAACCTGAGCGGCAGGTGCTTGGCGTCTACCAGCGCCACCACCGCGTCGAGCTTGGTCTTGGAACGCACGTCGTCGTCCATGAAGAAGGTCTGCGCAACTGGCACGGGGTCGGCCAAGCCGGTAGTCTCGACGACGATGGCGTCGAAGCGGCCGGGACGGCGCATCAGGCCTTCGACGACGCGGATCAGGTCGCCGCGTACCGTGCAGCAGACGCAGCCATTGTTCATCTCGTAGATTTCCTCGTCGGATTCCACGATCAGGTCGTTGTCGATGCCGATCTCGCCGAACTCGTTGACGATGACGGCATAGCGCTTGCCGTGGTTCTCCGACAGGATGCGGTTGAGCAGCGTCGTCTTGCCGGCGCCGAGATAGCCGGTCAGCACGGTTACGGGAATCTGCGTCTGCGCTTGGCTCATGTCTTGCCTCAAAAGTCTTCTCGCCTCGGAATTCCGGGCTTCGAAAAGGGGAGTGTCGGCTCCATATAGGATGTGTGCCACGCTTTTGCACGCGGCAAACCGATGGGCCAGCCAGGCAGGCCAGAAAGGCGCCAGATGTCCGACAAGCGAGCTTCCTTGCCAATCTCCCGGCGCCGGGCGCTCGGCCTGATTGCCGTCACCGCCGGCGGCGGCAGCTTTGTGCCGTCCACCGCGCCTGCCGCGCAGGTTTCGCCCTATGCCGGGCTTGCCCTTTTCGATGCCGGCGCCGGCGTCTGCGCCATCACGCCAGAGGCGACCGAGGGGCCGTTCTATTTCGACCCGAAGCTCGAACGCGCCGACATCACCGAGGGAAAGAGCGGTGTCGGTCTGACTGTCACGCTGCAGGTGGTCGATGCCGCCTGCCGCCCGCTTGCAGGGGGGCGCGTCGACATCTGGCATTGCGACGCGCAAGGCCACTATTCCGGCTATCCGGGCCAGGGCGATGGCGAGGATGTCGACACGTCGGGCCAGATCTTCCTGCGCGGCTGGCAGAAGACGGACGAAAGCGGCATCGTGTCCTTCGCCACCATCTATCCCGGCTGGTATCGCGGCCGAACCACCCATATCCACTTCAAAGTCTTCCCGGACGATCGCTCGGTGATGACCGGCCAGTTGTTCTTCCCCGACGCGCTCAGCGACCAGATCTTTTCGACCGTTTCGCCCTATGCCGAGCGCGCCGGCAAGCGCGACACATCGAACGCGCAGGACGGCATCGCGAGACGCTCGGGACCGCTGTCGCAGGCCGCCTTGCGCGAGGCGGCGGACTCCTACCAGGCGCTCCTGGTCGTCGCGGTGAAGTCCGTCTGAGGCTGGTTTGCACGCCTCGACGCGCCCGCCGGAAAGCCTTCCTCCAGGGGAAAAGTCGTTTGTCATCTAACTGAAATAAACATCTGGCATCACCACGGCGGACGTCGCAATGCTTGCCGGCAAAGCTGTTCTGCAAGCCGGATTCTTTTCGATCGTCGATTGCCAACCGGCAGGCAGCCTCTATGCTGTCGCCACCGGTTCGGCCGAAGAGGGATGACCATGGCCAAGGCGGACAAGACAGCGACAATGAGCCGGCTGCATTCGGCGGCGCGACTGGCGCGAACGGCGCTCGCCGCCCGGCTTTTGGCGCATGGTTTCTATGCCGGCCAGGACCAGATCATGCTGGCGCTCGACCGCGAGGACGGCCAGACGCCGGGCAACCTCGCCGGCCGTCTCGGCGTGCGCCCGCCGACCATCACCAAGACCATCAATCGGCTGCAGGCGCAAGGTTTTCTCGAAAAGCGCGCCTCCAACGCCGATGCCCGACAGGCGCATATCTTCCTCACCGATACCGGCCGCGAGACCATCCGCGCCATCGAGAAGTCGGTGAAGAAGACCGAAAAGCAGGCGCTGAAGGGCCTCGACAAGAAGGACCAGAAGGCGCTGTTCAAGCTGCTCGCCCGGGTCGAGGCCAACCTTTCCAACGAAGATCTGGTGCTCATCGACGACGACGCCGAACTCGATGATTAACGAGCGACGCGTCAGCGTCGTCTCGCAGCGACGCGTAGGCGCGACGCGAAGCGTCGTCGCGGTGCAGTGCGCCAGCGTTGCCCTTCAAGTAGCGCCCTAGCATCGGCGGCTTAGCGGAAAGGGCCACGACGCTGCGCGTCGCGCTTACGGAACAATGCCAACGTGGGTGGGTTGAGCGACGACGCTGCGCGTCGCGCTTACGGAACAATGCCAACGTGGATGTGTGGAGCGACGACGCTGCGTGTCCCGCTTCGCACCAGCATCGACCAACGCCCGGGCGTAAGCCCGAACGCCTTCTTGAAATGACGGTTGAAATGGCTCTGGTCGCTGAAGCCGGCGGCAACGGCGATTTCGGCCAGCGGCTCGCCAGCCTCGATCATCCGTCGTGCCCGCTGCAGCCGGCGCATTACAAGGAAGCGGTGCGGGCTGGTGGCGTAAGTGGCGCGGAAATGGCGCGAGAGCGCGTAGCGGTCGAGGCCGGTAACGGCTTCCAGCTCACCTGACCGCACCGGCCGCCCGGCATTCTCTTCGAGATAGTCGCGCGCAAGCGCTGCTGCGCGCCATGCAGTCATTCCCATCGGCTTCGCCGGCTGTCCGGCATGTCGGCCCAGATTCCGCGCCAGCTGCGCGATGAAATCGGCGACGAACAGCTCGTCCAACTCTTCCTGCAGCAGCGCCAGCGCCGACAGCAGCGTGCCGCGCAGCGCCGGGTCGCTCACCACGGCGTCCGCGACGAAAGGCAGCGGCTCACCATCCAGGCAGTCAATGAGCAGCGACGGTTCCAGATAGAGGATGCGATAACGCAGTCCTTCCTCCGTGCCGGCGCCGCCATCGTGCAGTTCGTCGGGATGCAGCACGATCACCTGGCCGGGCAGGCTGTGCCGCAGCGCGCCGCGATAGTGGAAGCGCTGGACGCCATCGAGCGTCACGCCAATGGCGTAGGTGTCGTGGCGGTGCAGTTCGAAGGCGTTGCCGTGGAAGCGCGCCTCGATGCGTTCGATGCCAGTGCCGCCCGGCGCCGACACGATACGGTCCCCGGGAGCGACCTCGCCCGAGCACGAACGTTCAAGACCCTGCACAGGCTCTGCGGCTAGATCGTGCGCCATAGCTTCAACCAGGCCTGTCATAGGCCGCCTCCCGGAGACTTGAATCTTGGTGTTCGATACGAAATTTGCAATCGTGCTCAGGGACGATCTCGCCGTCTGGCAGAAGCTCAATGTCACCGCGTTTCTCACCAGCGGCATCGTCGCTCAGTTTCCGGAGATCATCGGCGAGCCCTACCGCGACCGTGCCGGCAACATCTACAACCCGCTGTCGATCCAGCCGGTCATCGTGCTGTCGGCGGACGGGCCGACGCTGAACGCGATTCATCGCCGGGCGCTGGAGCGCGGGGTGACGGCATCGGCCTATGTCGAGGAGATGTTCTCGACCGGGCACGACGCCGCCAACCGCGCCGCCTTCGCCGAATTCGCGCCCGAAGACGCCAGGGTCGTCGGCATCGCGCTCCGTGCCGAGAAGAAGCTCGTCGACAAGATCACCAAGGGCGCCCGCATGCAGTCATGATTCAGGCCGGCAGCGCTGGTCCACGGCAGCGCCTCGACTGAGCCTGTCCGGGACGCTTGTTGGGCCAGTCGCTTTTGGCTTGCCGGCCAGCGGCGATTGCCGCAAAAGGGTGGCGTCTACCTTTCCCCGGCCCGACTTTGAGCATTCCCAAAAATCAAGACGACAGCGCAACGCCGCCAGCGGCGATGCTTTTGATGCTGTGCGTGTACGTCTGCTTCACCTTTCTCGACACCAGCAGCAAATATCTGGTGCTGGCCGGCGTCTCGGCGCTGATCGTCGCCTGGGCTCGCTTCATCGTTCATGTGCTGCTTGTCGGCGTCTTCCTGCGCGGCTGGCGCGCGCCGTCGCGTTTTCGCGCCAGGAACCTGCCCGCGCACATCCTGCGCGGCGCCTTCCTGTTCGGCTCGACCATGTGCAACATCTTCGCGCTGCGAACCTTGCAACTGGCCGAGACGACATCGATCTACTTCTTCGGGCCGATGGTGATCACCGCGCTTGCCGGTCCGCTGCTTGGCGAATGGGCGGGCTGGCGGCGCTGGCTGGCGATCCTGACCGGCTTCGTCGGCGTGCTGATCATCACGCGGCCCGGCGTCGGCGTGTTCGGCATCGGCCATCTCTTCGCGCTCGGCTCGATGCTGTCGAACAGCTTCTATGTCATCATGACCCGCCGCATGTCGGCGAGCGAGACTTCCGAAAGTCTGATCCTGTTTTCGGCGCTGGCGCCGGCGGTGCTGCTCCTGCCCACGCTGCCGTTGTCGCATGCCTTGCCGCATGACGCGTGGCACTGGTTCATCCTCCTGATGCTCGGCGTGTTCGGCGCCACCGGCCATTGGCTGCTGGTGCAGGCTTATCGCCTGGCGACCACCACGGCGCTCGCCCCCTACCCCTATTCGCAGATGGTGTGGATGATCATCTCCGGCTGGGTCATCTTCAACCAGTTCCCTGACCGCTGGACGCTGCTGGGCGCAGCCATCATCGTCGCCAGCGGCCTTTACATCATCCATCGCGAACACCGGCTTCGCCTGCGCAACAGCGCCACGCTGGACGCAGAGGCCGAAGCCCTGGCAAAAAAACTTTGATTTGCCCCGGATCGATGGCATAAGAGCCGCCTTTAAACAGTTTAAATCGGTTCGAGGAGCGAAGGGGCTGGCACAGAAGATCAAGCTTTCGACGATCGCAGATGCGCTCGGTGTGTCCACGGCCACGGTGTCGCTGGCGCTGCGCGACAGTCCGCTGGTGGCGGGCAGCACACGCGACCGCATCAAGGAACATGCCCGCGCCATCGGCTATATCTACAATCGCCGCGCCGCCAGCCTGCGCACCTCGCGCTCCGGCATTGTCGGCGTCGTCGTGCACGACATCATGAACCCGTTCTTCGCCGAGATCCTGCGCTCGATCGAGAGCGAACTCGACCGCAGCCGGCAGACCTTCATCCTGTCCAACCACTACGACCAGCTCGAAAAGCAGCGCACCTTCATCGACACGCTGCTGCAGCTCGGCGCCGACGGCGTCATCATGTCGCCGGCCATCGGCACGCCAGCCGAGGACATCGTCATGGCCGAGGACAACGGCCTGCCGGCGGTGCTGATCGCGCGCAGCGTCGCCGGGGCCGACGTGCCGGTCTTCCGCGGCGACGACGCCTACGGCACGGCGCTGGCCACCAATCACCTGATCTCGCTCGGCCACAAGCGCATCGCCATGATCGGCGGCACCGATCAGACGTCGACCGGCCGCGACCGCTACCAGGGTTATCTCAACGCCATGGAGGCGGCGGGGCTGGAGGTCAAGCCGTCCTGGCGCATCGCCGGCCCGCGCACCAAACAGGCCGGGTTCGAGGCCGCCGGACAGTTTTTGGCGCTGAAGGACAAGCCGACCGCGGCCTGCTGCTGGAATGACCTCGTCGCCATCGGGCTGATGAACGGCATCGCGCGCGCCGGCCTGGTGCCGGGCGTCGACATCTCGGTCACCGGCTATGACGATCTGGAGGAGGCGGCAATCGCGACACCGGCATTGACCACGGTCTGGAATGGCCAGCGCGAGGTCGGCCGGCGTGCCGCCAGCGCGCTGCTCGACAAGCTCAATGGGCAGACGGTGCGGCCGTCGCAGGAACTGATCAAGCCGGAACTGCATGTGCGCCAGTCGACCGGCAAGCCGGTGGAGCGTGGATGACGAAGGCTGAACAGTTGCAGACCGTCGCCGTTCTGGTGCCGGGGCATTTCAACGACCACGCGGTTGAGCGCATCGACCGCACCTTCAAACGGGTCAGGATCGAACGCGCCGATGCGGCGCTGGTCACCGACGAAATGCGCCGTACGGTGCGCGCCATTGCTTCCTTCGCCGGCATCGATGCGGCGATGATGGATGCATTGCCCAACCTCGAACTCATCGCCTCTTTCGGCGTCGGCTATGATTCTGTCGATGCCGGCCATGCGGCGACGAAAAACATCATGGTCACAAACACGCCGGACGTGCTGACCGAGGAGGTCGCAGACACCACGATCGGCCTTTTGATCAACACCGTGCGCGAGCTGTATGCCGCCGAGAAATGGCTGCGCGACGGCAACTGGGTGAAGAAAGGCAGCTACCCGCTGAGCCGGCTGACCTTGCGCGGCCGAAGTGTCGGCATTTTCGGCATGGGCCGTATTGGGCAGGCCATTGCCCGGCGTCTGGAGGCCTTTGGATTGTCGGTCGCCTATCACAACCGGCGCCGCGTCGAAGGTCTTTCCTACCAGTACCATCCGACGCTGAAGGGCCTTGCCGACGCGGTCGATACGCTGATTTGCGTGGTACCGGGCGGCGCTTCCACGGAGAAGGCGATCAACGCCGAGATCCTGTCGGCGCTCGGCCCAAACGGCGTCTTCGTCAACATCGGCCGGGGTAGCACGGTGGACGAGACGGCGCTTGCCGCAGCGCTCGCCAGCGGCACGATCGCCGCCGCCGGCCTCGATGTCTTTGCCGACGAGCCGAACGTGCCCAAGGCGTTGCTGGTAGCGCCCAACACTTCACTGCTGCCGCATGTCGGCTCGGCCTCGCACCACACGCGCCGCGCCATGGCCGATCTCTGTGTCGACAATCTCGTATCCTGGTTCAGCGAGCGCCGGCCGCTGACGCCGGTGCCGGAGACGGCGCAGGTCAGGCCGCGCGGCTGACCCGCCCCGCCACACTTGTTAACGCCCGATTAACCCTTTTGAAATCATTCTGCATACTTCGTTATGCATAGGCAAAAGCCGCGGCGCGGTTCGGGCCTTGTACATGAAGGCAGGTTTGAAGCGCGCCGGCGCGCCTCAAATGCACGGAGAGATCGGGTGAAGCTTATTCCTGCGTTGATGGCGGCGGCCGCGGTGGCCGGTGGCGTCCAGCTCTTTCACGGCGGCAGCGGCGAAAGCATCGCCAGTGAAACAGCCTCCTCCAGCAGCTACCGGCTGACCGCCAATGGCGACGAGGCGGCCTGCGCTGTCCGGCGCGGCGCCAATATGTCGGACGGCCTGTCGCTGCTGACCGTCGCCCCGAACTGCCGCAAGCTGCTGCCCGGCATCGAGCGGGCGAAATTCTGGCGCGAAGAGGCTGACGGCACGGTCGCCTTCAGCGCGAACGGCATCGATCCGATCGTCACTTTCAGCGTGGCCGATGGCGACGGCTACGAGTCCTACGCCCCGGTCACGCCGCTTCTGGCGCTGAGCCACGAT
>NZ_RZOT01000197.1:0-9786 GCF_003999085.1 Mesorhizobium sp. M4A.F.Ca.ET.090.04.2.1 | reverse complement strand
CAACCCCGGCGGGGGGTGCCACGGCCCCGTCCCTGCCTGTCCGCACTGTTTGCCGGTTTAAAGCGGCAAGGCCGCGAGCATCAACCCGACCCCGCCGGCGATCAATATCGCAGCCGCAAGAGCCTTCCGGTGGCGTTCGAATGCCGTCGGCGCGCGATCCCAATTGTAACGCATACTCGTCACCCTCTCCCCAGACGCCGGCGATTCCATAGCTTACTTAAGGGAAAGAAGGCAACACCCCCCGTTTTCGTCAGCTTGCCGGGCAATGGCGTCAACTGTCATCTGCGGCCATCGATGGTTCCGGGAGATTGCCGTGAAGAAGGCCTGCGAAAAGCCGGTATCGAGCAAGCGCGAGAAACTATCCGCCGTGACCGCCGCGACGCAGACTTCACGCGGGTGATTTCCCGCACCAGTCGGGCCGAAGCCCGTCGTCGCCTGGGCGGTCAGGACGATGGACAGCATCGTCCTGCCGCGCTAATGGCTCTCCAGCATTCTTGCATGGACTGGAGGCCCCATGGCTGAAATCGCATCTGGAATGGTTCTGCGGCTGGCCGACGATGCATCGGTGCAGCATGTCGGTGATGGTGCGGTCGTGCTTCTGGCGCGCAGCGGCCAGCTCTATACTTGCAACGGCACTACTGAAGCCTTTCTCGATAAGGTCGACGGCGCCCGCAGCCTCGACCAGATTGTCGATCTGCTGTCCGACGAGTTCGAGGTCGACAAGGCCATGCTCGACCAGGACATGGCGGCGCTTGCCGCTGAGCTGGTGGCGGAAGGTATCCTAGCCGACCCGGGTGCATGATGGCTTACGGGCTGCTGCGGGTGTTGTTTCGCGCCCATCTGTGGATCAGCGCGCGGCTGATGCCGGCCCTCGTCGGCAAGCGCGATTTCGAAGCGATGTTGAAATGGGCGCCGCTGACATCGCCGACACCCTATCGCGGCCTGCCGTCCTCCTACATCGTCGCCAGCGTCAACCGTGCGGTCAGGCATCCCTGGCTGATGCGTGATCGAAGATGCCTGAGGGAGGGCCTGCTCGCCCATCGCTTCCTGCGTCTCGCTGGCTTCGACCCGGACCTGCGCTTTGGTGTCGATCCGCAGTCGATGCACGCGCCGCGCCTGTCGGCGCATTGCTGGGTCTGTCTCGATGGCCGGCCGGTGGTAAGCGATAGCCTCCCCGGCATGGTGGAGATCTATCGCCATCATGCCGAATCTGGAAAGGCGCGTGCCGCTTGACCGCGTCCATGAGCTACGCCCTTAACGGCCAGATCGTCGCCATTTCGGCCGAACGCGCCGAGCTCTGGCGCGATCTCGATAGGATGCTCGCGGGCCTGAGCGCCGCCGAACCCGTCGAAGCCGGCTTTCGCATCGACATCATCGAGACGCAATCGCTTTCCGAGACGCCCGAGGGGACGCTCGCCTTCGACGGCGAGGTGCCCGAGGACGGCCATTGCCGGATGATCGATGGCGGCGACGTCCTTCACCTGGTGTTTCCCGGCCGCCAGACGCTTTCCATCCGTGCCGGCGAGCGCCGGGCCGAAATCCGCACGCGCCCCGGTGTCAGGATCACCTGGACGGCGTGGATGCTGGTGCTTGATGCCGCGCTCGACGCGGGTGGGCAGTATATGCTGCACACCGCCGGCCTGACGCTGCCGGGGAGCGACGCCGTGGTCCTTATCCACGCCCCGAGCGGCACCGGCAAGACCACGACCTCGCTGGCGCTGGCTTCGCAAGGCTTCGGCCTCTGCGCGGACGATTCCATGATCCTCGATGTGGCGCCGGACAAAGCCGCGGCCTGGGGCTTGCCTCGCCATGTGAAGATCCACCGCAAGACAGCCGAACTTGTCCCTCTCGTCTCGCCCTGCCTCGGCCCGTCGTGGGACCGCAATGGCGAACAGGCCGTGTCGCTCGAGCGCCTCGGCCAGATCCTGCGCGTCGAAAGCGTGGTCGCCAGGCCGGTCTCGGCGCTGCTTCACCTTGCCCGCTCGGCCGACGGCGAGAGCAGGCTCAATCCCATGGCCAGGACCGACGCCATGGTCGCGCTGGCCGCCGACAACGTCAGGACCGGCATGACCGGCCTGCTGCCACTGCAAAAACACCGACTGGCGACGATCGCCAAACTGGTCACGACGGTGCCGACCTTTACCCTGGAGGTCGGCGCGCGACCTGCCGATGCGGCGCGGTTGATCCGGTCCGCGCTGGCGCTCGCCTGATTCACCGCGGGCCTTCGGCGCGCTCGCCAAAGCGGCGCATTTCGAAGGACTTCTGCCCGAGCCGCAGTCGGCCGAACGCGCGCTGCCAGCGCGTCAGCTGACGCGCGAAACCATTATAGGCAAGATGCGCGATGCGGCCGTCGGCACAATCGAATTCGATCATCCCCCACCGCCTTGCCGGCGGTTCGCCAGTCGCCGGGCCGAGCCTGCGGATGGGGTACGCCAGCCGGGCCAGCTTCCCGTTTATCGGCACATGGAGCGCAACGCCACGCCCGACCACGCGCCAGATCCTGGCAATATGGGCGCTCGACCATTGACTGCCGACCACCACCGGCTTGCGGCCGAGTTGCGCCCAGGTGAAGTTCCCTTCCGGCTGCCGCACGCCTTCGAGCCTGCCGGCGCAGTGATCGGGCGCGGCCTCCGCCACCAGCAATTTCATCCCGCTGGCCAGTGCCCGCGACAGCGTCGCCGTCGAGTGCCAATCGCCAGGAGAGAATGCGATCTGCGCCAGGATGTCGCCCTCGTCGAAGCCCGACGTCATCTTGTGCAGGCTCACCCCGCCATGCGCCTCATACTGCTCGTCGACGACGAGCCGCGCGATCGGATGCGGGCCCTTGTAGTTGGGCAGCAGCGCCGGATGCAGGTTCAGTCCGCCTTTCGCGAACAGCTTCAGCAAGGTCTCGGGAATAAGCGTGAGAAACCCGAACGTGATGAGGACATCGGCGTGGAAGCCGGCAAGGCGCTGGCCAAGCGCGGCCCAGTCGTACGGGCGGCTGAATTCGATCAGCGGCACCTCGGTGGGGATAAGATGCCGCTTCAGCACGAGCTTGCGTTTGCGCCGCCGCCGCCAGGTGCTGAAGCTCGACTGTTTGCCGGGCCGCGGACCAGGCACGACAAGCGCGGCGATGTGATGGCCTTTCTCCAGCCAGCCGGCGAGCATCGGGGCCGTGATCGGCGTTATTTCGATGATGAAGACGGCCGAGATGGGTCTGTCCGGGGCTGCTGTGTGATCAGCCACGATACGGCCTCGGCCTCGCTAGCCGCTGGATCCAGCGGAACGCGTCGCGGCGCAGCCGCGAGCGCATCTTGTCCCTTGAATTGACGCCGAGCAGCGTCTCGCGGGTAATCAGTCGCCTGGCGAGCCGGATGCCGAGGTCGGGCTTGACCCGGTTGGCAAGGTCGAGGGCGCGCGCCTCGTCGAAAAGCCTGCCGGTCACGTCGAGCACAGTCGCCAGTTCGAGCTCGATGCCGGTCATGCGCGCGGCATCCAGCAGCCGCGCTTCGGCCGCCGCCGACTGCAACGCCCGCACGCCTTGCAGCACGTCGACACAGAGCTGCAGCCGGTGGAACTTGTGTCCACCGGCCGCATGCACGATGGCGATGGTCAGCAGCGCCGCCGGCGTGTCGGTTCCGTCGCCGTCGATGGCCTGCAAGTCGCGAAAACCCAGCGACAGCCGCCGCCGCATGCCGGAATCATGAACCAGATTGCCGTGCAGCTCGATCAGCAGGCTGGAATTCTCCTTCTCCAGCCATTTGAACTCCTGCAGGTCGTGCGAATGGGCTTCGCCGCTGCAGAGCTCGAAGCCGGAGGCGGCGATCACCCGGTTGGCCTCGTTGATGCTGGCTGGCTCGACCAGGATGTCGATGTCGGTGAAGGGCCGGTCCGAGACATGTTTGTAGAGCTTGCGCGCGAACACCGGCCCCTTGACGATCCGAGCCGGAATGGCCTTCGCCGCAAGCGCCTTCATGATGCGCTCGCCATGATATTGCAGCAGCATGGACTGGCCGGTGACCAGCGTCGATGCCTCGCGCAGTTCGGCCAATCTCGCTTGCAGGTCAGCATCCTGGGGCAGATGCGCATCGCCTGTTTCCCGCAGTTTGCGCAGCATGATCGGCAGCACGCCGTGGAACTCGGCATTGTCGAGCAGCGCCAACAGGCTTCTTGCCGTGGAAGCTACGGCCAGCTCTGCCTCGGGGTCAGCATAGGTGAGCAGCAGTTTCTCGTCGGCGGGCGCAAGTGGTGGCAGCATCAACCCGGTCGGTGTTTGCGCATTGGAAAACAATGTTGCGACAAGGTTGCAGAAAAGCGCCTGGGAAGCCAGCGCAGCAACAGCTTCGACTGGGATTTGATCTGGCGAGGGCAGAAACCCAGCGTTAAAGTCCCCAGCGTAGCGCCGCCGTGTGCACCGGCGCGTCCCACAATGCCGTCATCTCGTCGTCGAGCAGGGTCAGCGTGATCGAGCAGCCGGCCATGTCGAGCGATGTCACGTAGGAGCCGACCAGCGAGCGGGTCACCGTCACGCCGCTCTTCCCGAAGATTTTGCGGGCGCTGTTGTACATCAGATAGAGCTCCATCGACGGCGTGCCGCCGAAGCCGTTGACGAAGAGCAGCGCCGGCCCTTTTGCCCGCTCGCCGAGGTCGCCGGCGATGGCTGTGCAAACCTCCTCGGCGATGGCATCGGCGCTCTTCAGCGCGTCGCGCCGCCTTCCGGGCTCGCCATGGATGCCGACACCGAACTCCATCTCGCCGTCACCCATTTCGAAGGTGGGCCTGCCCGCCGCCGGCACCGTGCAACTGGTCAGCGCCACGCCCATCGAGCGCGTCGCGCCGTTGACGCGTTCGCCGAGCGCCTTGAGCTCGTTCAGCGCCATGCCTTGCTCGGCCGCCGCGCCGACCATCTTCTCCACCACCAGCGTGCCGGCGACGCCGCGCCGGCCGGTGGTGTAGGACGAGTTCTCGACCGCGACGTCGTCATTGGTCACCACCTGCATGACGCCCTCCGACATTTCTGCAGCCATGTCGAAATTCATCACGTCGCCTTCGTAGTTCTTGACGATGAACAGGCAGCCGGCGCCGGTGTCGACGGCCTGCACGGCGGCAATCATCTGGTCGGGTGTCGGCGAGGTGAACACCTGGCCGGGGCAGGCGGCGTCCAGCATGCCGTGACCGACCAGCCCGCCATGCAGCGGCTCGTGGCCGGAGCCGCCGCCCGAGATCAGCGCCACCTTGCCGGGCTTCAGCACCTTGCGGCGGACGAATTTGTGGTCATCGCCCAGCATAAGGATATCCGAATGGGCGGCGACGAAGCCGTCAAGGCTCTCGGTCAGCACCGTGTCTACTGCGTTGATGAATTTCTTCATGGCTGTCCTCCCGGAACAGTCTCGAATTTGTACGCAATTCCGAACGGAAAACCGCGGCACACTTTTCCTGGAATTGCTCAGTTTAGCCGCTGCCCTTGCCGGCGATGCTGGTGATCTTCTGGATGAATTCGTTGATCGCCCGGTCGAGTGCCGCATTCTGCTTGTCGTCGCCGAAATCCGGCACGATGAGCGAGACATGGCGTGTCTTGCGCGGCCCGGAAGCCGCCGACATCTTGCCGGGATGCGCCTGATGATAGGCGGCGAGGAACTGGTCGCGCTCGGCCGGGCTGAAATGACACACGGAAAAGATAGCCGGCAAATGTTTTGAGGGGATCGGGATCGAATAGGCCGGGCTGGAGATCTGTGTGACGAAGCTGCGATGCTTGCCGAGCGCATCGGCGAGCCGCTGTCGCATACCGGACGGCCGCTGGTCGATAACCAGCGACAGGATCGTCTTGTAGGCGCGGATCGCCTCTTCGGAGTTCGCTTCGGGTAGCTTCTCCATCTTCGCCACGCCGCCTAGACCGGGACTTCAGCGATGGCCGCCTTGGCCATGGCGAGTTGTGCTGGGGCGACCGAAAGGTCGCGCAGGCCTGCCTCGATCAGTGCCGGAATGGCGGCCGGATCGCCGCCCGCATCGCCGCACAGGCTCACCGGAATCCCCTTCTCCCGTCCGAAGCGCACCACCGCTTCTAACAACCTAAGAACCGCCGGATGCCGAACCGAGTTGAGGTAGGTGACGGCGGCATTGTCTCGGGCCGCCGCCATCACATATTGCGTCAGGTCGTTGGAGCCGATCGAGAAGAAGGCGACGTTTGCGAAAGCTTCCGGCGCAATCGCCACAGAAGGCACCTCGACCATGATGCCGAGCGGCGGCATCGTGTGCGCGACGCCGCGCGCGGCAAGGCTCGCCTGCTCCTCCGTGAACAGCGCGGCGGCCTGGCTGTATTCCTCGGGCGTGGCGATCATCGGAAACATGACCTTTAGATTGCCGTGGATGGCGGCGCGCAGCAATGCCCTGATCTGCACCCGGAAAATGTCGCGCCGCTTGAGCGACAGCCGGATGCCGCGCAGGCCGAGAAAGGGGTTGGTCTCCTCGACGGTGAAGCCGGCAACCGGCTTGTCGCCGCCGGCGTCGACGGTGCGGATGGTCACCGGCTTGTCGCCTGCCCATTCCAGCACCTTGCAGTAGGCATGATACTGCGTCTCCTCGTCCGGCAGCGCCTTGCCGAACAGGAACTCCGTCCGCATCAGCCCGACGCCGTCGCAGGTCGAGATGTCGATGCCATCGACGTCGGAAGGGTTGGCGATGTTGACCTGCACGCGCACGGCGGTTCCCGCCTTGGTCACCGCCGGCCGGGTCAGGAAAGACTGCGCCGCGCCCAGGCGCGCGGCGAAGGAGGACGATGATTGCCGGAAGGCGTAGATCTCGGCCGGTGAGGGCGAGAGCACCATCCCGCCGTGCTCGGCATCGAGCAACGCCATGCCTGCGAGGCTGGCCGGGAAGGTGCCGAGCCCGACCACCATTGGCACGCCGCGCGCACGCGCCAGCATGGCGACATGGCTGGCGGTGCTGCCGGCCCTGAGCGCGATGCCGCCACCGGCGCTCCAGTCGATTTCGAGGAAGCGCGTCGGCGCGATGTCCTCTCCATGGAAGATGGCGCCGAGGGGTGCCGTGGGTTCCCCGTCCTCGCTCAGCGCACGCAGGACCTGGTCGCGTATGTCGCGCAGATCAGCGGCGCGTGCGCGGAAATAGTCCTGGTCTGACGCGTCGTAGCCGGCGATTTCGGCGTCGAGCGCCGCCCGCCATGCGACATCGGCGGCCTGGCCGGAGCCGATCGAGGCGAAGGCCGGCGCGCTCAGCGCATGGTCCTGCAGCATGGCGATATGGAATTCCAGGATGCCGGCGGCATCGCCGTCGGCGGTTTCGATCATTGCGCTGAGCCGGCTTACCGCCTTGCCGATCGCGGTCTCCAGCGCCGCAATCTCCTCCGCCGCGCTCGACTTGCTTGTGTAGGCGGCAGGCGGCCGGTCGAGATCGAACAGCGGCCCTTCGGCATAGCCCGTGGAGGCTGGAACACCCTCAATCCGCATGGCCCGCGTTCCTTGCGGTTCCGGCCGCATGCGAGTCCGTCTCAAGCGGACCGGGCATGGTCCGCTTCCTCGTCGAAATCACGCTGCACGAGATCGACCAGCGCTTCGACAGCTTCGCTCGCGCCGTCGCCCCTGGCGCGGATGTACAGCAGCGTTCCCTTAGGCGCCTTGGCCGCCATGACCTTGACGATGCTCTTGGCGTCGAACCAGGGACCGTTGGCGGCCAAGGCCACTTCCACCTCGGCCGCGAACGACTTGGCGAGCTTGGTGAACTTCACCGAAGGGCGCGCGTGCAGACCCACATCGTGGGTGATCAGGACCATGGCTTCGGCGGATGCGGACATGCGGTCGGGTTCCCGTTCATTCACGACGGCGAAAGTTCATGCGCCGTCGCCACCACTTCCTTGAGCGAGGCGCCGCCGGAGGCTTCCGTCGCCGCCATGACCGCGCCCTCGACGATCGGCGCGTTGCACACAACAATCCTGTGCGAGCGCGGTTCGCCGATCATTTCGACCGCCATCTCGCTGTTGGTCTCGGCGCCGCCGAGATCGACGAGGATGGCGACGCCCGCCTCCGACCAGGCCTTGTCGATGGCGCCCATGATCGCCTCGACACTGGTGCCGAGCCCGCCATGGCCGTTTCCGCCGCACCATGCAAGCGGCACTTCGTCGCCGACCATCTGGCGCACCATGTCTGCGGTGCCTTCGGCGACCAGCGGCGAATGCGAGACGATGACGATACCAACGTTGCTCATCAGCGGTCCTCGACGGTTTCAGCGACTGCGCGTACCAGAAGCGCGGTCGAGCGTGCCCCAGCGTCCATATGCCCGATCGAGCGATCGCCCAGGAAGGAGGCGCGCCCGCGCAGGGCCTTCATCGGCACAGTCGCGTCAGCCGCGTGATCGGCGGCATCGGCGATTTCCGTGCCTGTCTTGCCTTGCGCCAGCGCCTCATACACCGGCTGCAGCACGTCCAGCATGGTCTTTTGTCCAGGTTGCGATTTGCCCCGCGCCGCGACCGCCTCGATCGCCCTGCCAAGCGCTGCCGTCAGCGCGGCGCGGTCAGGCGTGCCCGGCAGTTCCTTGCCGAGCGCCATGAACAGCGTGCCGAACAACGGGCCAGAGGCCCCGCCCACGGTCATCACCAGCTTGGTGCCGATCGCCTTCAAAGCGTCCGGCAAGGGCTTCGCGGCGATCGCCTCGGCGTCGGCCCGCACCGCCTCGAAGCCGCGCTTCATGTTCAGCCCGTGGTCGCCGTCGCCGATCGCCTGGTCGAGCCCGGTCAGTTCCTCGGCATGCGCCGCGATCGTGTCCGCCGCCGCCACGATCAAGTTGGAGAAATCGGATGCGGCCATTCTCTGTCCTTCATGCCGGGGCGAACATGGCCGCCACGGCCACAAACACTTCCGCCACCGCGAATGCGCCTGGATCGGCGACGCCGTCAAGCTGGCGGCCGATATAGGCGGAGCGCCCGGCCTTCGCTTTCTGCATCGCGGCGGTGGCCTCCGCTCCATGCCGCGCGGCCGTCGCGGCTGCTTCCAGCCCGCCTGTATCGAGCGCCTTGAGCGCCGGCTCCAGCGCGTCGACCATGGTGCGGTCACCGACCTTTGCGCCGCCGTAGAAGGTCATCCGGTCGAGGCCGGCGAGCAGCGCCTTGGGCAGAGCCGCGCCAAAACCCAAATTCTGCGCCGCGGCGGTGAAGAAGATCGACAAAAGTACACCGCTCGAACCGCCCATCGCGGTCCCCAGCGTATCGCCGATTGCCGCCAGCGTTGCAGCCCGGTCGGCAAGCGGCAGCGTGTCGAGACGCTCGAGGACGCTGCGCGCGCCGGTCGCCACCGTCGACCCGGTATCGCCGTCGCCGGCCTTGGCGTCTAGCCCGTTCAAGGGCTCCTCCAGCGAGATCAGCTTCTCGCAAACGACGGTGATCAACCGCTCGGCGGCGGTGTCGCGGCTCGCCGCCTTCGCGGTGGCGTGAACCGCCGGCTTGGCCGCCGCCACGACGACCGGCTGGCGAACCGGCTTCGTCGGCAGCCAGGCGTGCGGACCGACCGGCGCCAGCAGCGCCGCCTCGCGTTCGGCATCCAGCCTGATCAGCGACAGCGAGAAGCCGTTCATGTTGAGCGCGGTCATCAGATGGCCGGGACCCACCGTCAGCGTCACCGCCTTCGCCAGCGGCGAGGCGAGCACCGCATTGGCGATCAGCGACATTTCGAGCGGCGGCAAAGGACATTTTTTCGCTCGGCATCTCGCTCTCTTCCTGCTCGATCCCCGGTCAGGCGCATGAGGATCGCTTCGGCGCCGACGATGGCGAGCTCGGGCTCGGCATCCATGGCGAGCCGG
>NZ_RZOT01000196.1:0-9789 GCF_003999085.1 Mesorhizobium sp. M4A.F.Ca.ET.090.04.2.1 | reverse complement strand
GCACCAGATCGATCTGCGGCATCAGCGCCATCAGTTCGGCGCGCCAGGCAGGCGCGCATTCGCGACGCGGCGGCAGGTCGGCGCCCTTCGCATCTTGGCCGGGGAAGCAAAAACCCATCGGCACGATGGCGAATTTTTAGGTGTCGTAGAATTCCTCGCTGGTTACATCCAGCCAGCTACGCAGCCGATCGCCGGAGGCATCGGTGAACGGCATGCCCGAGAGGTGGACCTTGCTGCCCGGCGCCTGGCTTGCAAGCAGGATACGCGCCGTCGACGACGGGCGTAGCACCGGGCGCGGCTCATGCGGCAAAGGCCGGCCGAGCGGCTTCTCCACACAGATGCGGCAGGCGCGAACCCTGGCCGTCAGTCTCTCCAGCGCTTCGCTCATCCCGGGCTCAGGCGGCCGCACTCGGTCGGCTGGAGATCGCCGCATGCCAGCGCAGCACATTGGTGCATTCCTCCGGCACCCTGATGCGTGCCGGCTTCATGAAATCGATGGCGATCAACCCGGTGATGTCGGCGATCGAATAGGCATCACCGGCGGCGAACTCTCGGCCCGCCAATTCGTCGTCGAGCAGCTTCAGAAATTCGACCGCCTTGGGTTTGTTGGCCTCGCCCCATTCGGGTATTTGGGGGATTTCCCATTCTTTCATCGCGGGATGGATGTGACGAAAAGCCTGCGCGACGCAGCTGAGGAGGTTCAGTTCCATGCGTCTTTGCCACATCTCGACCCTCGCCTTGCCGAGCGCGTCTTGCCCGAACAGAGGCGGCTCCGGATACAGCTCCTCGAAATAGCGGCAGATGGCGACGGATTCGGTGATGATGGTGCCGTCGTCGAGTTCGAGCACCGGCAGGCGCTGCAGCGGGTTGCGCGAGCTGACGGCCTGCTTCTTATGCTCCAGCGCGCCCATGTCGATAGGCACTAGCGGCACCTCGATCCCTTTTTCGGCGAGGAAAACCCGCACCCTGCGCGGATTGGGCGCACGGCCACCGTCGAACAGCTTCATTCTCATCCTCCCAAATCCTGCTCGCTCCCTTTACCGGAAACTGAAAAACGCGCGCAAGGCATCGCCGATCGACGCCAGCGTGCCATGCTTCCTTTCGACCAGCCCGTGGCCGTGGGTATCGCGCCAGTCCTGCGGTTCGTCGAACGTGCCAGCCCAGATGCCGGCCTTGCCGACGCGGGCGCCGGCCTCTTCGGTCTCGAAATCGCCATAGGCGACGGCCCAGCCAGCCTCGACCTGGGCGCGATTGAGGTCGATGCCGCTTGCCTTGCAGTATCCAAGCAGCCGGCCGTAGCGGTCGTGCTGCCAGCCACTGCAGGAGACGGGACGGCCGGCGATCAGCCTGACCAGCGATTGCCTCGCGAGCCTGCCGCAGGGATAGTCGGCGCCATCCTTGCGGCAGGTCTGCTGATATTCCGGCGCGTCGATGCCGCGCATGCGGATGCGCTCGGCGCCAAGCGTGATCGAATCGCCGTCATTGACGATGGCCGCGCCCTCGGCCTTGCGCGTCTCGAAGCGGTCGAGGCGGGCCGCGAGCAGGATCAGCAGACCGAGCAGAACGATGGTCAGGCAATAGTCGAAAAGCCGCCGCCACAGGCTGCGAGGCGGCTGCGGGGCGTATCGCCGGCGCGGCCTCGGCGACCAGGAACGGCTCATATGGCAAACAGTCTCTTAATCATTCGAACGTAGCTTAACGAATTGAAATCGCTGCGCGCAGAAATTGAAGTTTGCATGCCTTTGCTACGCTCGAACACAGCGGACAAATTCATTGTGGACCGCAGGAAACCGCATCGCAACAGCGATGTGGCGCGCGCGGTGCGCAGAACCCGTGACCGTCTTTCGCAGCAGGCCGGCAGCCTCGACTTCGACCGCGAGCTCCTGAAGCTGCATGCCCGCACCATGGTGGTCGGCGCGACCGCCATACCGATCCTGGTGCTGGCGATCGCCGCGACCGGCCTGCTGGCCGGCCTCGACAAGAAGATCGGCATCTGGGCGCTGTTCACCCTGCTTTGCTACACGATTGTTGCCTTCATGGCGCGGCGCGTCGAGCGGACCGAAGCGTCCCAGATCGATCCGTCGCAGGCGCGGCGCGATTTCCTCATCGGGCATTTCCTGTGCGGCCTTGGCTGGGCCTGGTTCGCCTGGTTCGGCTGCGACACCTGCCAGATCGATCAGTTCCAGGTGATCAAGGCGATGGTGCTTCTGGTCGCCATGGCGGCGACCGCGGTGATGGCATCCTCGCTGGGCGGCGCGCTGCTGGCGACCTTCGCCATTCCCGTCGCTGTCTATGCCTATGCCGGATCGCGGCTGTGGCTGCCGATCGAGGTTATCATGGCCGCGCTGCTGGTCGCCGCCCTGCCCTTCTTCGCCTACGTCGCGCGCCATCTCAACCAGGCCTCGCTGATGCTGATGTCATTCCGTTCAGAGAAGGATGCGCTGATCGCGGAGGTGGAAACGGCGAAATCGATGTCGGACGAGGCGCGGCGTCGGGCCGAGGATGCCAATCTGGCCAAGTCGCGCTTCCTCGCGTCGATGAGCCACGAGCTCAGGACCCCGCTCAACGCCATCCTCGGCTTTTCCGAAGTGATGGCCAATGAAGTGCTCGGGCCGATGAACAATCCCACCTATCGCGACTATGCCCATGACGTGCACGAGTCCGGCCAGCACCTGCTCGACCTGATCAACGAAATCCTCGACCTGTCGCGCATCGAGGCGGGCCGCTACCAGCTCAACGAGGAGCCGGTGATGCTGCTCAACATCGCCGAGGACTGCTGCCACATGATGGAGCTGCGGGCGCGCAACAAGGATATCCGCGTCATCCAGGATTTCGAAACCACCTTGCCGAGGCTGTTCGCCGACGAACGCGCGGTGCGGCAGATCGCGCTCAACCTTCTGTCCAACGCCATCAAGTTCACGCCGTCTGGCGGCGAGGTTCGCGTGCGCGTCGGCTGGACCGCCGGTGGCGGGCAGTACATATCAGTCAAGGACAATGGCCCGGGCATTCCGGAGGAAGAGATCCCTGTGGTGCTTTCGGCTTTCGGCCAGGGTTCGATCGCCATCAAGAGCGCCGAGCAAGGCACCGGTCTCGGCCTGCCGATCGTGCAGGGCCTGCTTGCCATGCATGGCGGCGAATTCGAGCTTCACTCCAGGCTGCGCGAGGGCACCGAGGCGATCGCCATCTTCCCGCTCAGCCGGGTGATGGAGGAACTGCCGGCGCTGCCGACCAAGGCGGTGGCATCCCGCAAGAGATAGGTCAGGTTTTGACCGCAGCCGCCATGCCGGAACTGGTGAGTGCCGCCGCCTTGACCAGGCCGGCGACGAGTGCAGCCCCCACCCCTTCGCCATGACCGACGCCGAGATCGAGCAGCGGCCGCAGGCCAAGCCGAGCCGCCACCTTCGCCTGCCCTGGTTCCGGCGACAGGCTGGCAAGCAGGCAATGGTCGAGCGCGGCGGGGCTCACCGCCTGCAGGACAGCGGCCGTCGCGGTCGCCGCATACCCGTCGAGCAGCACCGGGATCTTCTGCATGCGGGCGGCAAGGATGGCGCCAGCGATGGCGGCGAACTCGCGGCCGCCGACACGCCGTAAGGCCTCGAGCGGATCGCTGAGGCTGTCGCCGTGAAAGGCGAGCGCCCGATCGACCACCTCCGCCTTGCGCGCCGTCATCGCCGCGTCAGCGCCCGATCCGGGTCCGACCCAGTCCACGCCAGCGCCGCCGAACAGCGCCGCACACAGGGCGGCAGCGATGGTGGAATTGCCGACGCCGAGATCGCCGAGGCAGATGAGGTCGGCGCCGCCGGCGACCGCTTCCATGCCGAAGGCTATGGTGGCGGCGCAGCCGCGTTCGTCGAGCGCGGCTTCCTCGGTGATGTCTCCGGTCGGAACATCCAGCGCCAGGTCGAAGACCTTGAGGCCGAGGTCGTTGGCGATGCAGACCTGGTTGATCGCCGCTCCCCCGGCCGCGCACAGTTCCACCGCATCGGCGGTCGCCGCCACCGGCCGCGGCGAGACGGCATGACGGGTAACGCCATGGTTACCGGCGAAGATCGCCACCTGGGGCCGCCTGACCGCCGGCGGCGCCTGCCCGCTCCAAGCGGCGAGCCAGGCCGCGATATCCTCGAGGCGGCCAAGCGAGGCCGTAGGCTTTTCGGCCTTGGCAAACAGCGCGCGGATGTGCGCTTCGGCCGCCAGATCGGCCGGCGGCAGATTGGCCAAGAGGTTGCGGAAATCGTCGAAAGGCGATGCGCTGGTCATGCGGACTACATCGTTGCTGAAAGTTGTGAGCGGCATAGACGTCTTGATCCGCCGGCACAATCCTTTCGGTCACTGACGCGAAAACACCAGCGCGCGCCGTATTCCCCAGGGCTTGCATTGGCCTTGGCGTTGCACCATGTGGAAGTAGCGCAAGAGAACATCATGACGGCCATAGAATCTCCGTGCATCCTGGTCTGTTCGATCGACATGAAAACCGGCTACTGTTTCGGCTGCGGCCGCACGCGCGACGAGATTGCTGCCTGGATCGGGATGGCCCCGGAGGTCCGCCGTGCTGTCATGGCCGAGCTGCCGGCTCGGCTGGAAACGGTGGAACGCAGGCCACGGCGGGAAACGCGCCGCGCCCGCATGGCGCGCGAGCGAGACGTGCTGTCGTGAGCGGACAACGCCGATGAACCGCCTGTTCTGGATCCTGATGGTGGTGATCGGCGCCGGCGCGCTGCTGCTGATGCTCAACGATTCGGCCGGCAGCACGTTTGGCGTCGACAACTACGATTTCAGCCGGCTGATCTGGCTCGGCGCGTTCGGCACGCTGATCGGCGCCGGTCTGCTGCGCTCCGGCAGGCCGCTCGGCGACATCGCACGCAATCTCGGCACCTGGGCGGCCATCGTGCTGGCGCTGATCGCCGGCTATCAATACCGCTACGAGCTGCAGGATGTCGCCAGCCGGGTGACGGCGGGCCTGATCCCCGGCAGTCCGCTGGCGCTGGGCGTGGAGGACGGCCACGCCACGGTGACGCTGGACAAGGCCGACAACGGCCATTTCGAAGCGCGCATCCTGGTCAACGGTGCAGCAGTGCGCGCCGTCGTCGACACCGGCGCCACCAGCATCGTGCTGACCGCGGAGGATGCGCAGGCCGCCGGCTTCAATCCAGCCGCGCTCAACTTCACCATATCGGTCTCGACCGCCAACGGCATGGCGCGCGCCGCCGCCGTGAAAACCGACGAAGTGGCGATCGGCGGCATCGTGCGCAAGGACATGGCCGTGATGATCGCCGCGCCCGGCATGCTTGGCCAGAGCCTGCTCGGCATGAACTTCATCGGCTCGCTGTCGGGGTTCGACGTGCGCGGCGACCGCATGGTCCTGCGCGACTGAATGCCCTCAGGCCGCTTCGGCCGCCGTCCCGTTGAGGTCGACAGCGGCAAAGGCAGTCTTCAACACATCCGGTCCGGCGCCCGGCCGTGTTGCGTCCGTCGACAGGATCTGCCGGTAGCGGCGCGCACCCGCCAGCCCGTGGAACAGGCCGACCATGTGGCGCGTCACATGGCCGAGCCGCCCGCCCTTCTCGATATGGCGCGCCGCGTAGGCCGTCATGGCGTCGATCAGTGCGGCATAGTCGAACGCCGCGTACGGCTCGCCGTAGAACATGGCATCGGCACCGGCCAGGATCCCGGGAGTATGGTAGGCGGCGCGGCCGAGCATGGCGCCATCGACATGGCCGAGATGCTCGCGCGCCGCCTCCAGCGATTGAATGCCGCCATTGATGCCGATGAATTCATTAGGCTTTCTGACCTTCAGCCGATAGACCCGGCCATAGTCGAGCGGCGGGATATCGCGGTTTTCCTTCGGGCTGAGCCCCTCCAGCCAGGCCTTGCGCGCATGCACCCACAGCGCGTCGGCGCCGGCCGCGAAAACCCCGTTGGCCAGGGCATCGAGCGCCGGATCCGGATCCTGCTCGTCGACGCCGATGCGGCATTTGACGGTCACGGGGATTGTCACCCTGGCCTTCATTGCCGCGACGCAGTCGGCGACAAGCACGGGCGTCTTCATCAGGCAGGCGCCGAACGTGCCCGACTGGACGCGGTCCGACGGGCAGCCGACATTGAGGTTGATCTCGTCATAGCCGAAGGCCTCACCGACCGCCGCCGCCTCGGCAAGCTTGCCGGGATCGGACCCACCGAGCTGCAGCGCCACCGGATGCTCCGCCTCGTCGAAGCCGAGCAGCCGCTCGCGCGCGCCCTGGATGACCGCGTCGGCTACCACCATCTCGGTATAGAGCAGCGCCCGGCGCGTCAGCTGACGGTGGAAGTACCGGCAATGCCGATCCGTCCAGTCCATCATTGGCGCGATCGCCAGCCGATTCATCACCTTGCTCATCTCGTTCGTTTCCGCGGGCCGCGTTCGCCCGACGGCAACACTGTGGTCAGCCCGGCGAGCCGCACCATCTAGTCTATTCTCGATTTTTTTCAATTGCCTCGGCCTGTCGTTGGTAATGGCGTTGGCCGGCAAGAAAAGCGCCCGCCGGCGCCTTTGCCATCAACGGCTATGATGGAATTGCTTATCCCTATCGGCTCGGCTGTGGTGAGCGGTCCTTGTTCCGCTTGTCTGCGACGTAGCTCTGCCCATTCTCCATCTTCATTATGTCGAAGAGGCCAGTCGCCGCGAAGAGTGCCGGAAAGTTCTTCACTCCATAGTTTCGTGGATCGATGGGCGCCTGTCGTTTCGCTGCGCTTCCTGCCGATGACATAGCTGCCCATCCATCGTCTTGCGCCGTGGCTTCCACAGCGCCACGCAGGATCGTCACGAGCGTCGTATCTTGCGATAGAGACTTGCCCGTTCGCTTGTCGGCGGGCTTTTTAGGTCTGGCCGCCGATTCCGCTTTGGTCTTTGGTTTCTCGCCGGGGGCTACAGGAGTTGTCGGTTGCTCAGCATCGTCCAGGCTATCGAGGTAGAGGAAAGTCGTGCAGGCATTGATGAACGGTGTGGGCGTTTTGCGTTCCCCAAATCCGTAGACTTCGTGTCCATTGGCCTTCAACTGCATCACTAGTGGCGTGAAATCGGCGTCGCTGGAAGCCAAACAGAAAGCGTCAAGCTTTTGAGTGTAGAGAAGCTCCATTGCATCGATCACAAGCGCAATATCGGTGGCGTTTTTGCCGGAGGAATAGGTGAACTGTTGAATGGGCCGAATTGCAAAATTGTGCAGCTTGTCTTTCCAGTTCCTGAGATTGGCGCTTGCCCAATCGCCATAGGCGCGACGGATATTGGCCGTGCCGTATTTTGAAAGTTCCGCCAGTATCGCTGCGATCTTGCCGTGGGACACATTGTCAGCATCGATGAGCAAGGCGATTCGCCGATCAGATGTGGTTCGCGACCTGTCCTCATTTTCCATTCGATTGTTCGCCCTCCCTGCGCATCTTCATTGATAGCATCTATGTGCGATGTGCGCACGATTGTGGTTCAAGCAGCGCCCCTCGGGTGCGCCGTGAGGGGCAGTTGGCATATCGAGACCGTGGGGGCCATGCCACCCAATTTCGATCGATCTTCGGCGACGTTACGGGCTATGCAGGGCATCGCCGATAGCAGAAGAATGCTTCTTCGATAGCGGGTCTCGCGATGTAGCGGTCTCCCGACTCGAACCCCCAATAGGCGCCTCGCTCAAGTTTGCACCACTGCGGATCCAGACGTCACCCTGATACGCGAAGGGCCTGGCCTCCCACAGGGGGGTGCCTCGACCCATTCGAAATATTCGACTGCTGCCGCCCACAGATCTTCAACCGTGGCGAAGATAGGCTTTCGCCGGAATCCCGACGAACATCCGCATTGGGGTGGTCAAGATCGCCGGCAGAAGAGCGCTCGAAAAGGGCTGTCGGCGGCGCCGTCGTGGGAACGAAAAAGAAGAGAAGTAGAATTTTCGTGTGCGATTTTTGCACACAACATCCCGTAACTAGCTGATTATATTCAGGTATCTATCCCATCCATCATCGGCGCGATCGCCAGCCGGTTCATCACCTTGCTCATCTCATTCGTTTCCGCGGGCCGCGTTCGCCCGACGGCAACACTGTGGTCACCTCGGCGAGCCGCACCATCTAGTTTATTCTCGATTTTTTTCAATCGCCTCAGCCTTGAGGCCGGCCTCGGGCAAAGCTGCGGATTTCGCCTTGGCCCATTTTTGAGAGTTTCGCGGAAACTAACGTTGCGCTGCCCGGCGGTCCGGGCATCACGCCATCCGACGGCTGCTCCCCCGCCCGGCTGATGCTGGGGCGCGCCGGCAAAGCCGGAACAAAACGCTCTGGGGCGCCGTTGGAAGGCATGTTGATTCTCCGTCCTGGTGACCTGCGCGGCAACAAGCGCATCGATCGCCATCGTGCCGCGCAGTTGGCGATGCTGCGCGGTCGGCTCATGAGGCGGATTGCCAACCGCAAGGCTGCCGAGGTCGAGCAGGTCGCGGTATTTGTGCACGCCGCGCATCAGCCCGTCTTCAAAATGAAGGGACCGCAAAGCAAACGGAAGCGGACCGATGGCTGAAATCCTGAACTTCAAACCGGCCTTGGCCAGACAGCGCGGGCGACGAGCCGAGCGCTCGATCAATCGTGCAAATGAATTGCTCGATGAGGACTGCGGTGTCGGTCTGAGCCTTGCGTTGTGCGGCAGTATCCGATCCGCACAGTCGCGAGTGATCGACGCGCGGACTCGCTTCCTGAAGATTCGCCCGACCGCCCATTATTGAGGCATCGGGTAGGTAGGCGGAGGCGCGACATTCCATCCCCAAAGGGATATGCCGCTGCTCTCCTTTTGAAGTGATCGCCAATCGGGAGGATGCGGCATCATAATGGTTGAACTTGTGGTTTTGGGAGAAGCCGTCACCATGTTGTTTGAACCCCTCAACTCGGACGGCCAAAAGCGAAGCGCCGACTACCACGCTGCGCGGCTTGCGATGCTCCACGACCGGTTGGCGAAGAAGATCAAACAGGTCGACCATGCGGCCGAGCAGGTTGAGCAGGCAGCGGCAGTTTTGATTGAGGCCGCGCATCAGCCGACTGCCCCTGACGCAAGGGGCTGAGAAACCACTGCTCATGCGGCGGACCTCCGTTCAAAGCAGTGCCCGACCACTGTGGACTGCTTTCAAGCCACTCCGAAATCGCTGGCGTCTTTACATTTCATACTTGACACTTACGCTCATGATTAAATAGACAGCAGCGCATCCGACGTCGGATTTTCCGGTCCCGTCGGATGCCTGAATGCAAATCAAACAATGTCGATCGTTCGTGCGCAGCGACGCGCTTTCGCGGGCGTGAAGGAATCTTTGCGCGTTTTCGGGGGGAAGTTGAGCGGTATGGATTTCTCGCTGAGTTTGGCGCCGGACCTAGTATCCTATATCCGCACGCTTCTACGGCTGCTCCATTTCGCTGGCCTGGTTTTCGGGTTCGGCGGTGCTGTCTTCCTCGACCTGCTCTTGGCACGCTACCGTCGGATGGTCGTCACCGCCGAACTCGTCGGCAATGTCGGATGGATCAGCCGTTTTGTGGCGACGGGGCTCCTGATGCTCTGGATTTCCGGCATCGGTTTTCTTCTGCTCTATCAGGTGGCGGAACCGCAAAAGCTGATGAACCCGAAAATCTGGGCCAAAGTGACCATCGTCGCCATCCTGTCGATCAATGGCTTAGCCATTCATCGGCTTGTGCTGCCATTCCTGCGCCAGCGGATCGGCCATCCGCTTCTGTCCGGGGTCAAGGGCCGCACCAAGGCGGCGTTGATCGGTTGCGGCGTCATTTCCGCCGTATCCTGGACCGTCC
>NZ_RZOT01000195.1:0-9843 GCF_003999085.1 Mesorhizobium sp. M4A.F.Ca.ET.090.04.2.1 | reverse complement strand
GACCAGGTGCTCGCTCGCCACCCGGCCGCCGTCGAAATGGGAAAACCCGACCAGCATGTCGACCGGATCGGGACCGGTCTCCATGACCTGAACCACCGGGCAGCCGGCAGTCTCCAGCAGGCGGCGCGAGGTTGGAGTCTGGTCGATGCCGGCCACGATCAACGCCGCCGGACGCTGCGGGGCAAACACCTGCAGCAGGCGCTCCTCTTCGAGGCCGGAATAGTGGGTATTGCCGAGCTGGATGCGGAAGGGGCTGTCCGACAGGCTGTCATAGATGCCGCGCACAACTTCGGCGAAAACGTTGTTGGTGAGCGACGGCACCAACACGCCGAACACCTCGGCGCGGGCCGAGGCCAGCGCCCTTGCGTTCGGGTCGGGAACATAGCCGAGCTCGTCGACGGCGGCCTGGATCTGGCGGCGCAGGTCTTCCGAAACCCGCCCCGGTTCGCGCAGCGCCCGCGATACGGTGATGGCGCCGACGCCGGCCTTGCGCGCCACGTCGGCGATGGTCGGGCGGCCGCCGCCGCGGCGCGAGCGCGGCTTGATCACCGCCCTGCCCTCGATGCCGCGCCATCAGCCAGGCTGGGCCGCGAAACGATGGTGTTTGTCGGTATCGCCATGCCAGTCCCTCGCCGCGCCATCTGGCGTCGCGCAGCCTGCCGCCCTTGTCAAGCGACCGGCACCGTGCGGCCCGCCATCAGGCCATCGCCAGGGCACTGCGCCGGGCCTTCCACGTCAGGAGGAGGATGGCCGCCAGATTCACCAGGTTCCAGGCGATGCCGTTGAGGAAGGCCGCGGCATAGGAGCCGGTGAGGTCGTAGATCCAGCCCGACATCCAGCCGCCGACCGCCATGCCGAAGATGGTCGCCATCATGACGATGCCGACGCGCTGTCCAGCCTCCCTTGCCGGCATGTAATCGCGTATGATGATCGCATAACAGGGCACGATGCCGCCTTGCGACAGGCCGAAGACAAGCGACACGACATAGAGCGAGGCAAGCCCGTCGAAGGGGATGTAGAACAGCAGTGACAGGCATTGCAGCACCGAGCCGAGCAGCAGCGTCCTCACCGCGCCGATGCGATCGGCAAGGAAGCCCGAGCCGATGCGGCTGGCGACGCCCGCCGCCAGCATGATCGACAGCATGTCGGCGCCATGCGCCATGCCATAACCGAGGTCCATGCAATAGGCGACGATGTGCACCTGCGGCATCGACATCGCCATGCAGCAGCCGAAGCCGGCGACGACCAGCAGAACCTGCAGCGCCGCCGGCGACAGCGAGATCGGCCGCACCGGACGGCCGCCGGCAGTGCCGGCCATCGCTTCATGCGGAGCGCCGCGCCGCAGCATCAGCACCAGCGGCACCATTGTGAGCAGGCAGACGACGCCGATCGCCGCATAGGTGAAGCGCCAGCCTTCCGCCCTCATGATCGTCGGCATGATGAAGGGCCAGACCGCCCCAGCGAGGTAATTGCCCGATGCCGCCACCGTCACCGCGACGCCGCGGCGCCGGTTGAACCAATGCGAGATGTCGGCGATCAGCGGACCGAAGATCGCCGACGTCCCGACGCCGATCAGAAGCCCCTGGACCAGGGTGAAGCCGAGGATCGAACTGGTGAGCGAGGCGAGCAGGAAACCGGCGCCGAGCGCCGTCGCGGAGACCAGCGCCGGGATCCAGTAGCCCATCCGGTCGATGGCGCGGCCGACCAGCACATTGCCGGCGGCAAAGCCGACCATGGTCGCGGTATAGGGCATCGAGGCCGCGGCGCGGTCGACGCCGAACTCCGCCTGCACCGCCGGCAGCACCACGACCACCGCCCACATGCCGACACCTCCGATCGTTGCCAGAACCACCGAGATGGCGAGCCGCATCCAGGCATAGGCGCTGTCGATGTCTGGGCTCTGGGCGCTGCTGGAGAAGGTGGTGGCCAAGGCGTTTCCTGTCCGCGGTGTTCTTGGGAGCGAGCGGTTCGGCTCCACTATTCGGCCCATCGGCAGGCATCGAGCAGCGCCACGACAGGCAAATCCGTCGCTCCAGAAACCAGGATCCGGCGGGAACAGACATCGCCGCGTTGAGTTTCCGTCACGAAAGGAGTGGTGCCATGACCGCGAAACGAAAATGGTCGGCCGAGGTGACCGGGCACAGCGACGCGCTGGATCTCGAAGAGCATATTTTCGAATCCGACGACGCCAGGAAGATCGCCGCCTCGCTCAAGCGATCGGCCGAGCACAGCGACCGGCGTAAGGCCGAGCCGTTCCAGTCTGCCATGTCGATGCTGAACTTCTACATCAACCGTGCCGGCAGCAACCTGCCGGCGGAACGCAAGCGAGTGCTGGAGAAGGCCAAGGACGAGTTGCGCGCCGCTTTCGGCCGCGAGCGAGACGATTGATTTCGCTCGGGTCGCGTCGTCTATCTCGATTTAATGACGTCATCGGTGTTGGCGAGCAGCTTGCGCACCGCGGCGCGCGCCGCGTCCGGCCGCTGCAGACGGATGTTCTTCTCGATCGCCTCATGCAGCTTCTGCGCATGTTGCAGGTCGTCGACCTCTCGCGTCGTGTAGCTGAACAGATGGTCGAACGCGGATTCGATCAGCACGCCAAGCGGCACCAGCAAGTCGTTGCCCGATGCCCTGAGAATGGCGAGGTGGAAGCGCGTGTCGGCGCGCGTCCGCTCCTGCAGGGTCGGTGCCTCGCCCATCTCGCGGCAGGCCTGGCTGATCTCGGCCATCTGTTCTTCGGTACGCCGCATCGCGGCGAAAGCCGTCGCTTCCGGCTCGATGATGTGGCGAAATTCCTGGACCGTTTTCAGGAACACCTCCCGGTCCGGCGACGTTGCGTACCAGGCAAGCACATCGCGGTCGAGCAGGTTCCAGCGCTCTTTCGGCTCCACCCAGCTGCCGATCTTCGGACGCGATGCCAAAAGGCTCTTGGCCATCAGCATCTTGATCGCCTCGCGCACGGCCGAACGGCTGACGTCGAAGGTCTCTGACCATTTGGCCTCGTTGGGCAGGATGGTGCCCGGCGGATAGTCGCCGCGCACAATCCGAAGGCCGATCTCGCTGGCCAGCGAAGCATGCACGCTCGATCCCGGAATGCGCGGCGCATCGGCTCGGCGAATGGCGGCCTGGCGCTCGGCGGACGCCGCCTGCTCCGGTGATTTTTCCTTGTTCGGCTTCCCGTTCCGCATCTGCCCCAGAAAGTCCGGATTTCGGACCCTGTCAAGCACGGCAAGGCTGATGGAGCGCAAAGCCGGCGGCTGTGCACAGATCAGCCACGGCTTTGCGCCCCATCATGCCGTTTTGACGTATTTGCGCCAGCTGTGCTCCGGACGGAAGCCGAGCAGGTCGCGCGCCTTGCGGTTGGAGAGCAGCGTCTCGTATTCGCCGAACTCCTCCTTGACCGGCACGTTCGGATAGAACCGCTTCAGGAGTTCCGCTGTCGGCAGGTCGGACGAGGTGTCGTCGTTGGCGGCGTTGAACACCTGATAGCCGAGCCCGTCCTTCTCGATGGCGCGGAGCGTGATCTGGCCAAGGTCGCGGGCGTCGACATAGCTCCAGGCGATCCGCTTGCGGAAGCCCGGATCGGCGAACCATTTCGGGAACAGCGAATACTCATGCGGCTCAATGACGTTGCCGATGCGCAAGGCGTAGATGTCGGTGCCGTTGCGCTGCGCGAAGGCGCGCGCCGTCTTTTCGTTGACGATCTTTGACAGCGCGTAGCTGTCCATTGGATCGACGTCGTACTCCTCGTCGAGCGGGAAATATTTGGGATCGCGCGGCTCGTTGGCGAAGACCAGCCCGTAGGTCGTCTCGCTGGACGCAACCACCACCTTGCGGATGCCGAGTTTCACCGCCGCCTCGATGACATTGTAGGTGCCCATCGCGTTGATACGGAACACCTCGTTGTCGGGCGTGATCATGATGCGCGGGATGGCGGCGAAATGCACAACGGCGTCGACCGGCTGCGGACGCAGCGACGGGTCGAACTCATGCAGGCCCATATAGCTCGACAGCGCGTTGAAAACCTGGCCGCTGTCGGTGATGTCGGTAATCAGCGTGCGCACCTTGGGATTGTCGAGCGGCTTGGTATCGATGTTGAGCACCTGGCAGCCATGCTCGACCAGATATTGCACGACATGACGCCCCGCCTTGCCGCTGCCACCGGTGAACATGATCCGCTTCGTCATTTCGCTCTCCACATCGCTTGGGGACTATGTGTATTGTCGGACAATATTGCATTCCGCGAGCGCATGCGGCAAGAACGGCAGCGCAATTATCGATAATTTTCAGACAGGACGAGACGCACATGAACACGACCGCCGCGCGAGAGAGGATCGGCTTTATCGGTTTGGGCCTGATGGGCCACGGCATCGCCAAGAATATCGTCGACAAGGGCTATCCGCTGACCTTCCTCGGCCGCAAGAACCGCAAACCGGCGGATGACCTGGCTGGTCGCGGCGCCACAGAAGCGGCGACATCGCGCGAGGTGGCGGCATCATCCGACATCGTCTTCATCTGCGTCACCGGCTCGCGCGAGGTCGAAGCCATCATTCGCGGCCCCGGCGGCCTGAAGGAGGGCCTGAGGCAAGGCGCGGTGGTCGTCGATTGCTCGACCTCCGATCCGGTCTCGACGGTGGCGCTGGCTGCCGAACTCAAGGCGCTCGGCGTCGACTATGTCGACGCGCCGCTTAGCCGCACGCCGAAGGAGGCCTGGGAAGGCACGCTGGACGCCATGGTCGGTGCGCCCGACCCGGTTTTCAACAGGGTGAAGCCGGTGATCGAGACCTGGGCCGGCCGCATCGTCCATATCGGCGACACCGGCGACGGCCACCGCATGAAATTGCTCAACAATTTCATCTCGCTGGGCTACGCCGCGATCTATTCCGAGGCGCTGGCGCTGGCCGAGAAGGTCGGCATCTCGCCGCCGCGTTTCGACAGCGTCATCCGCAACGGCCGCATGGACTGCCCCTTCTACCAGACCTTCATGCGGTGGACGCTGGAGGGCGACCGGGACGCGCATAAATTCTCCATCGCCAACGCCTTCAAGGACCTTACCTATCTGGAATCCATGGCGGGCGCCGCCGGCATCGCCAACCCGCTCGGCAACGCCACCAAGAACGCCTTTGCCGGCGCCTTCGCCGCCGGCCCGGCCGAGCAGTTCGTGCCGATGCTGGCGACCCATATCGGCAAGGTCAACGGCGTCGACCTGATGCCGTCAAAAGATGGCGTGAAGCAGAAGATTTGAAGTCGGGAAGGCCTCGCGTCACCGCCGCGACCGCTCGATGACCTCGTCGGTGTTGGCCAGCAGCCGGTGCACGGCGGTTCGAGCGGCGGCCGGGCGCTTGAGGCGGATGTTCTTCTCTATGGCCTCGTGCAACGACTGCGCCCGCCGCTGGTCGCTGTGCTCGCGCGTGACGAAGACGAACAAATGGTCGAGCGCCGATTCGATCAGCACGCCGAGCGGCACCAGCAGCTCGTTGCCCGATGCCCTGAGGATGGCGAGGTGAAAGCGCGTGTCGGCGCGCGTGCGCTCCTGCAGGTTTGTGGCAGCCCCCATCTCGCGGCAGGCCTGGCTGATCTCGGCCATCTGCTCCTCGCTCCTGCGCATGGCGGCGAAGGCGCTGGCTTCCGGTTCGATGATGTGGCGGAATTCCTGCACCGTCTTCAGGAACAGCTCGCGGTCCGGCGCGCTCGCGTACCAGGCAAGCACATCGCGGTCGAGCAGGTTCCAGCGTTCCTTCGGCTCCACCCAGCTTCCGATCTTGGGGCGTGATGCCAGAAGGCTCTTGGCCATCAGCATCTTGATCGCCTCGCGCACCGCCGAGCGGCTGACGTTGAAGGTTTCCGACCATTTGGCCTCGTTGGGCAGGATGGTGCCCGGCGGATAGTCGCCGCGCACGATCCGAAGACCGATCTCGCTGGCAAGCGAGGCATGCACGCTCGAGCCCGGGTTCCAGGCCATCTCCGGTCGCCGAACAGCGACAAGTGGATGGCTGGCCGTGGTCCCGGCAGAGCGTTTTCTTGATTTGTCGTCCGGCATCGGCGTTCCGGCATCGTCAGTCCGTCGCGTGGAAACTGTCCGGAATTGTCCGCGCCCGCGGATGCCTTCGCCGACCTATGGGCGCGTCAAATCCGGAGACTGCCGCCCCCGACAACGCTGCCTGTCCTTGTCCCTGAGGGAAGTGACGGGGCGCCCTTCGAAGGGCACCCCGAGATCGAGACCTACTTCTGGATGCAGGTGTCGACCGTGTCCTTGGTGCATTCATCGAGACCGGTGAAGACCGGGTCGTCGACCTTCTTGCCTTCGATGAGGTCGATCATCACCGACGGCGCCTTGTAGCCCATTTCGAACGGCCGCTGGCCGACCAGCGCGGTCACCAGTCCATCCCTGGCGATCGCCACCTCGTCGCCGATCGTGTCGGCGGCGCCGATGACGAAGGCGTTGCTGGCGATCTTGTCGGCCATCGGCTTGAACAGGTCGCGATAGGGCTGCGGTGCGCCGAACAGCGGCCAGCCGCCCATGATGCCGAAGGCGTCGAGGTCGGGATTTGCGGCGAGGATGTCGGTCATCGCCTGCACGCCCTTGGCGCCGTCGTCATTGGTGAACACCGGGCAGCCGGCGACTTCCGTCCAGCCGCCTTCGCCGGCAAGCGCGGCGAGACCGTCCTTGCCCGACAGCGCGTCACGCATGCCTTGCGCGCGGCGCAGGATGTTGTCGGCCGCCGGATTGCCCTCGATGGTGCAGATCTTGCCGCCATTGGGCTTGGCCTTCTTGATGTATTCACCAATCTTCTTGCCCATCAGATAGTTGTCGGTGCCGAGATAGGTCTTGCGAAGGCCCGCATCTTCCTTGGCAAGGTCGGCATCGACCGTCATGATCGGGATCGAGGGATTGGCGGTCTTGATCGTCTGCGCGATCAGCGGCGCATTCGAAGGCGAAATCGCCATCGCCACCGTGTCGGGCTTGCTCAGCATGTCCTGCACGATCTGGGCCTCGCCGGCCTCGTCCGAAGTCGATGCCGGGCCGGTGTAGAAGCATTCATATTCCGAGCTGGCGTTTTCCTTGTTCCACTTCTCGCAGCCCTGGTGGATGGCTTCGAAGAATGGGTTGTCGAGCCCCTTCACCACAATGACGAGCTGTTTCTTGGCCAGTGCCGGCCCGGCGCCCAACGCCATGACGGCGGCAGCGGCGAGCAAAAGTGATTTCCTCATATCAGTCCTCCCTTGAAACAGACGGGCACGGCGTGCCCGCCACGCAGATCAACCCGGTGCGCGAAAACAGAGCATCGTTTCACGAGCGCTCGTGCCCCGCCAGTCCAGGTCGATAAGCATTTCCAGATGCAATACCGAACCGCGCTGACGAGAACTGCCGCCAAGTCCCGGACCGGTATCGCGCCCGCCGATTCCGCCCGCCCAGCCGGGTCCAAAGATCGGCATGATCTTCCTCCGATGCTTAGCTAATATCGGCTTGCGGCCAACGTCAATTGCTATTTGTCCTACAAAACGGATTTTTGGTAAAACATGTCTTCAATTCGTCCGACAATTGATTGACGCCTGCATGAGCATTAGCGTAAATGCGCGAAATCGCCGTTCCCGGGGAGGAGCTGGGGAGAGCGAGGCCGCGGCAGAACCGCAGGCCGCAACAGGGAGGCATAACGCTGGTGGCGGTTCTCGAACTCACCAACATCTCAAAGCATTTCGGCGCCATCCAGGCGGTCAACGACGTGTCATTGTCGATCGAGCCTGGCCAGGTCGTCGGCCTGATGGGCGACAACGGCGCCGGCAAGTCGACGCTGGTCAAGATGATCGCCGGCAATTTCCGCCCGAGCCATGGCAACATGCAGCTGGACGGCAAGGAGCTTGTCCTGCACAAGCCGGCGGAGGCCCGCCAGCACGGCATCGAGATCGTCCATCAGGACCTGGCGCTGTGCAACAACCTGACCGCCGCCGCCAATGTCTATCTCGGCCGTGAGCTGCGCAGGGGCGTCGGTCCGTTCCGCATCCTCGACTATGCCGCCATGTACAAGCGCGCCGGCCAGCTCTTTGCCGAACTGAAGTCCGAGACCCGCCCGCGCGATCTCGTCAAGCAGATGTCGGGCGGCCAGCGCCAGGCGGTGGCGATCGCCCGCACCATGCTGTCGCAGGCCAAGATCGTGCTGATGGACGAGCCGACCGCGGCGATCTCGGTGCGCCAGGTCGCCGAAGTGCTGAACCTGATTCGCCATTTGCGCGACCAGGGCATCGCGGTGGTGCTGATCAGCCACCGCATGCCCGACGTCTTCGACGTCGCCGACCGCGTCATCGTCATGCGGCGCGGCAGGAAAGTGGCCGACAAGACCATCGCGTCCAGCTCGCCCGAGGAGGTAACCGGTCTGATCACCGGCGCTATCGAGCAGGTCGCATGAGCACGGCAACCCCGGAATTTACGGTGCTGGCGCGGCCCGGCAGGAAAGGTCGATAATGGCAGTCACCCTTGACCAGACGATCGCGCAGAAGCAGCACACCTTCATGTCGCGGCTGCTCGGCAGCCAGACTTTCTGGGTGGTGATCGCGGTGATCCTCGCCTGCCTGTTCCTGTCCTTCGCCACCGACGCCTTCGCCACGCAGAAGAACCTCTACAACATCACCCGCAACATCACCTTCGTCGCCATCGTCGCGCTCGGCATGACCTTCGTCATCATCACCGGCGGCATCGACCTGTCGGTCGGCTCGGTGCTTTGCCTGTGCTCGATGGTGCTGGCGGTCACCATGCATGCCGGCTACGGCATCGAAGTCGGCATCCTCGCCACCATCCTGACAGCGCTCGTCATCGGCGCTTTCAACGGCATTCTGATCGCGTATCTCGGCTTTCCGCCGTTCGTGGTGACGCTCGGCATGCTGTCCATCGCGCGCAGCCTCGCTATGGTCGCCTCCAACAACACGGTCGTCTTCCAGTTCGGTCCGGACCACGACAAGCTGCTCGCGCTGGGCGGCGGCGCCTGGGTGTTCGGCATCGCCAATCCGGTGCTCTACATGATCCTTCTGGCGCTGATCACCGGCTTCACGCTGCGCTGGACCAAGTTCGGCCGGCACATCTTCGCCATCGGCGGCAACGAGCATGCGGCGACGCTCACCGGTGTTCCCGTCAAGCAGATCAAGGTCGCAGTCTACATGATCTCGGCGCTCGCGGCCGGCATTGCCGGCATCATCGAGACCGGCTGGCTGGGCGCCGTCACCACCAACATCGGCACCGGCATGGAATTGCAGGTGATCGCCGCCACCGTCATCGGCGGCGCCAATCTCGCCGGCGGTGTCGGCACCGCCTTCGGCGCCATCGTCGGTGCGGCGCTGATCGAGGTGATCCGCAACAGCCTTGGCCTGCTCGGCATCAACGCCTTCTGGCAAGGCACCTTCATCGGCGGCGCCATCCTGCTCGCGGTCCTGTTCGACCGTATCCGCAATTTCAGGCGCAGCGACTAGGCCGGACCGGATCCGGCTCCTATCGCTCAGTCTGAAAATCCGCCCGTGCGGCGCAAGGCGCCTGTGAGACCTAGCGCACGCGCCTTGACGAGCGCCCGACGCCCGCCGCACAATCCCCGGGCGGGCGAAGGGAGGCCAGTCGCCCGCGGGAGGATATACTCATGACGGACGCGATCAGGCTCTATTGGGGCCGGTTCGGACATGTCTCTGTCCTGAATGTCGCCAACGACTTCGTCACCCATGCCCATGTCGAGGCGCATCTGATCATCTGGCTTGAAGGCACGGCCGGCGAGATGACCATCGGCCGCGAGACGGTGCGGCTCGGGCCCGACACCGCCGCCGGCATCAATTCGTTCCAGCCGCACAGCCATGCCCTGTCGCATGACG
>NZ_RZOT01000194.1:0-9881 GCF_003999085.1 Mesorhizobium sp. M4A.F.Ca.ET.090.04.2.1 | reverse complement strand
GTGCGGGAGTCGCCGACGGCGACAGCCACGCTGCTGTTCGATCCCAACCATTCGTGGAACGAGCGTATCCTCGCCGAACAGTTCCGCTACTGAGCCGGCGCAAGGACAAGGCTTCGATTAAGCATCGCGATTAAGGTTACGTCTTCACAATCGCAGCAATTCGGGCCGTTTCTGTTGACAAATCGCGGCCTTGCGCCTAACTCCAACGCCGATCTTGCAGGCGCGCGGCGCTTGCCGCGACGGATGCCGTTGCGCTTCCCTAAACCAGCCAAAGACAGCCAACACTTGTCCTCAGACACCCAGACCGCTCAAGAAGCGTTGACATTCGCGGACCTCGGCCTGTCGCCGAAGGTCCTTTCCGCAGTCACCGATGCCGGCTACACCAAGCCGACGCCGATCCAGGCCGGCGCCATCCCGCACGCCTTGCTGGGCAAGGATGTGCTGGGCATTGCCCAGACCGGCACCGGCAAGACGGCATCGTTCGTGCTGCCGATGCTGACCCGTCTCGAAAAAGGCCGCGCCCGCGCCCGCATGCCGCGCACGCTTATCCTTGAGCCCACGCGCGAGCTTGCCGCGCAGGTCGAGGAGAACTTCGTCAAATACGGTAAGAACCACAAGCTCAACATCGCGCTCCTGATCGGCGGCGTCTCCTTCGACGAACAGGACAAGAAGCTGGAGCGCGGCGCCGACGTGCTCATCGCGACGCCGGGCCGCCTGCTCGACCATCGAGAGCGCGGCAAGCTGCTGCTCAACGGCGTCGAGATCCTCGTCATCGACGAAGCCGACCGTATGCTCGACATGGGCTTCATCCCCGACATCGAGCGCATCTGCGAGATGATCCCGTTCACACGCCAGACGCTGTTCTTCTCGGCGACGATGCCGCCAGAGATCACCAAGCTGACGGAAAAATTCCTGCATGCGCCGGTGCGCGTCGAGGTCTCGAAGGCCGCCTCCACCGCGACCAGCATCACTCAGCGGCTGGTGAAGTCCGGTTCGAAACCCTGGGACAAGCGCGAGACGTTGCGCAACCTGATCAAGGCCGAAGATGCCGAACTGAAGAACGCCATCATCTTCTGCAACCGCAAGGTCGAGGTCTCCGAGCTGTTCCGCTCGCTGCTGAAGTATGATTTCGATGCCGGCGCGCTGCATGGCGACATGGACCAGCGCGCACGCATGCAGATGCTGGCCAATTTCCGGGACGGCAAATTGCGCTACCTCGTCGCCTCGGACGTCGCGGCGCGCGGCCTGGACATCCCCGATGTCAGCCACGTCTTCAACTATGACGTGCCGATCCACGCCGAAGATTATGTCCACCGAATCGGCCGCACCGGCCGCGCTGGCCGCTCGGGCAAATCCTTCACCATCGCCACCAAGTCGGACAGCAAATATATAGACGCCATCGAGCGCCTGATCGGCACCAGGATCGAATGGCACGACGGCGACCTGTCGACGGTGGTCGCCAGTGAAGGCGAGGACGAGGCGCCCCGCCGCGGCCGCGGCGCACCGCGCCGCGCCGGCCGCGAGGACGAGGACCGCAAGGACAGGGGCGAGCGCAAATCACGCGAGCGCCAGGCCCGGCACAGCAAAGACACGGCGCCGGCTGCAGTATCCGGGGAGCAGCCGGTCGCAGTCGAAGCCACGGTGGCCGATATCGGCGAGCGGCGCGCTCGCAAGGAAGCAATCCGTTCCGAAAACAGCGAACGCAAGGGTGATCGCAACGAGCAGCGCAGCGAGTCGAAACGCGACCGCCCTGCCCGCCACCGCCAGGAAGAAGACGACGCCACCGTCGGTTTCGGCGACGACATGCCCGCCTTCATGCGGATCGTCGCCAAGGTCTGATTTTCTGTTTCCGTTTCAAGAAGGCAAGCCGACCAACCGGCTCGCCTTTTTCAGGTCTTGCGGCCCGTTACATCGGCCCGGGCATCATCTTGGTCGGCTTCTCCAGCATCGGGAACTCGGCCTTGCTGCATTTCACGGTCGGGTTGGTCGGGCTGAACACGCCGTTCGGATTGTCCTTGAACCAGGCGTGAAGATCGTAGTGGACGAACTCCTTCGGAATCAGAGGGTAGTGTCCCTCCATCGGTCCCATGAATTTCTGGCCGAATAGCGTGGGTGCTTCCTTGACGTCCGGCGTCAGCGGCACCAGCCATTCCACCCCGACCAGTTTCAGGCCTTTCTTGGTCGGCTCGTAGATCAGCACATTGGGGTGCATCGGATCGAGCTTTTTCCCGACGCTGGGAACGTTGACGAAATGGATGCCCATGGCGCCTTTCGGATAGTCCATCGTGCCGGGTATCTTTTCGCCGGTGAAGTAGACGCACCCGACAGTAGACAGATAGAGGTCGCGGATGGCGGCGGTGTAGTCCTCATATTTGGCGAGCGACTTTTTCAAGGCCTCGATGTCGGCCTTGCTGGCATCCTCGGCCTGAGCCGTGGCCACGCCAAGCCAGGCGCCAATGAGACCCGTCAAAGCGAGGACACCGAAGCGAGCTGTTTTCGTCATGCATTCCTCCCAGAATTCTGATCTGGCCGTGCAAGACCGAGGCGTCGAACTTCTTGATTGCGCGGCCGATTGTACCGCCCCGTCCCCTCAGGAACGCTCCGATGCTATTCCTTTCCATGATCCCGGAAAAGCAGTCCGTTAGAACTAGCTAATTCTTCAGGATGACTGGGTGAACTGAAGACTGCCAATGTCGGCTCAAAACAAAAACGGCCCCCGTGGGGGCCGTTTTCACGTTCGATGCCAGGCGGCTCAGGTGAGCGGCGACAGCTGGATCTCGACACGGCGGTTCTGGGCGCGGCCCTGGGCCGTCGCATTGGACGCGACCGGACGGGTCTCGCCGAAGCCGGTGACGGCGAAGCGGCGCGAATCGACGCCTTGCCCCGACAGATAGTTGGCGACCGCCAGCGCGCGGCGCTGCGACAGATCGAAATTGTGTTCGTCGCCGCCCGTCGAATCGGTGTGGCCGAAAACATCGACCGTGGTCTGGCGGAACTTGTTCAGCACCAGCGCCACCGAATTCAACACCGGATAGAAGCCGGGCTTCACCGCGTCCTGGTCCACGTTGAAGGTGATATCGGACGGCATGTTGAGGATGATCTGGTCGCCGGTGCGGGTGACGCTGACGCCGGTGCCCTGGAGCTGGCGGCGCAACTCGGCCTCGTTCTGGTCCATCGTGGCGCCAATAGCGCCGCCGGCGAGCGCGCCGATGCCGGCGCCGATCAGCGCGTTGCGGCGGTCGTTGCCGCCGGCCAAAAGGCCAAGCCCGGCACCCGCGATCGCGCCAAGGCCGGCGCCGGCCGCCGTGTTGGAAACCTTCTGCTCACCGGTGTAGGGATCGGTGGTGGTGCAAGCGCTCACCAATACAGCCGTCGCCACGACGACGAGCACAGTCTTCTTCATGAGAATGTCCCTCTCCAAACCGCGGCCATTGCAGCCGCGCCATATCAGCCCTTCCGGCGGTCTTGTAGCATGAAATACGGCGAAAAGCGGAACGGCAAAATGCCAATCAAAGCTTTTCCGTCGCCGCAATGCGCGGACGTTCCGGCCAGTGCCCTCTACCAGAGATTCTTGCCGTCGATGACGACGACCTCGACCTTGTCGAGGTCAAAATCGTCGAACAGGCGCGAATTCACGCTGACCTTCGGGTTGTCGAAGTCCGGCTCACCGCTCGACCAGTCGGGCGTTTCGGTGAAGGTGCCGCAGCCGCATGCGGCGCAAAAGCCGTGCTTTATGGTCTTTGACCCCCAGCGGTAGAACGAGACGTTTTCGGGCGGGCTGGTGAGCTTGAATTGCTCGGGCAAATAATAGGCCCAGAGCGAGCCGCGTTTCGAGCAGAAGGAGCATGTGCATTGCGTCACGGTTTGCGGCGGTTCCGAAACCTCGAACGTTGTCGCTTCGCAGTGGCAGCTTCCCTTGATGGTCATGAACGATTTCCTCTCCATTGTCCGCCGCCTCCACGGCAAGGCAACATAAAGAAGCGTTCCTGACAACCGCCTGACGGCAGGCTTGCCTGCCCGCTCTCAAAACTGGAAAGCCCGATGCCCCTTGACCCGCAGGTCGGATGCCCGTCGCCTCAATAGGAGCGCGGCGGCACGAACAGGCAGATCGTCTTGCCGGCATCGAGCCCCGCCTGATGCGCGCACCAGTGGAATTCACCGTCGGGGCTGTCCTTGACGCGCTTGTCGGTCATGGGAACCACCTCGCCCGTGCCGGCGATCACATAGCCCTCCGGCTTCTCCAGGACTTCGCCCGAGTGGGTCGTGCGGCAATCGTAGTTGGCACAGCAGGAGAAGGGATAGCTCCAGCCTTGCGGCAATGCCGCGGTAGGCTTGGCGTCATGCGCGAGCGCAGGCGCCGTCAACACTACGACCGCCGCGGCCAGGAAAAACAGGAAGCGGCCAACCGGTTCAACGGCTTTGGCCTGTCGAATTGTGGCAGCAAACATGAGAACGTTCCTTTCAAACGAGCTCCAAGCCTTCGCTTGCCCGTTCCCGGAACGTGTCTTCCCACTGGCCGGATCGTCAGGTCGCAGATATGCCGCGTCCGGCCATAAATGCTTCTATCCCCTCAGCCCGAATGCTGGGCTGATTCCTTGGCCGGCGCAAGAAGCGGCCGCATCGGCAACGCCGCGCCGCACGCCAAACCTCTGCAGCCAGAATCGTGCGCCGGCTTGGTTAACGAGCCGTTAGCGACGGATGTCTGGTGCCGGACAACGAAATTCGGATGAAGCTGGTTCCAGCCGTTCAACCGGGAATATGCTCATCATACCGCGGCAGGTCGTCGGTGACTGTGAACCATTTCGCCTTGGAACCAACGAAGATATGCGCCGTCGGGCGGATGCTCGGCGTATCCACCAGCGTCCCCATGGTGACGTGGACGTAGGCGCCCTCCCGCACCACCGAATAAAGCAGCGAGCCGCACTGCCCGCAGTGCTTGTCGTGAGCGCCGCTCGGATCGCCGAAGACCAGCAGCCTGTCGTCGCCGGCGGTCAGGCGCAGCTTGTCCCGCTCGATGCCGGCGAAGGGCTTGAAAGCCGACCCGGTGGCGCGCTGGCAGTTCGAGCAGTGGCAGTTCAAGGCATAGACGAATTCGTCCGCCACCTCGTAGTGGACGGCGCCGCAAAAGCACCTTCCGGAAAGTCTGTGAGTATTTGCCTTGTCCGGCTTGGTCACAAGCGCCTCCTTCATCTGGTGCCCAAGGTGTCAGCCCGGCCTCACCTGAATATGGACATATCCTAGTCGAGGTCCGCCACCGCTTCGCCCGCCCCGCCTTCGATGCGGTGCGACAGCGAGGCTTCCATGAACTCGTCGAGATCGCCGTCGAGAACGCTCGACGGGCTGGTGCTTTCGACGCCGGTGCGCAAATCCTTCACCAACTGATAGGGCTGCAGCACGTAGGAACGGATCTGGTGGCCCCAGCCGATGTCGCTTTTCGACGCCTCGGTGGCGTTGGCCACCGCCTCGCGCTTCTTCAGCTCTTCTTCGTAGAGGCGCGAGCGCAGCATCTCCCAGGCCTTGGCCCGATTCTTGTGCTGCGAACGCTCGGCCTGGCAGGCGACCGCTATGCCGGTCGCCAGATGGGTGATGCGGACCGCCGAATCGGTGGTGTTGACGTGCTGGCCGCCCGATCCCGACGAACGGTAGGTGTCGATGCGGACATCCGATTCGGAAACGGCGATCTCGATCGTATCGTCGATGACCGGATAGACCCAGACGCTGGCGAAGGAGGTGTGGCGCCGCGCATTGCTGTCGTAGGGCGAGATGCGCACCAGCCGGTGGACGCCGGATTCGGTCTTCAGCCAGCCATAGGCATTGTGGCCCTTGATCAGCACCGTGGCCGACTTGATGCCCGCCTCTTCGCCGTCATGCACTTCCAGCACTTCGACCTTGAAACGGCGGCGCTCCGCCCAGCGCGTGTACATGCGCAAAAGCATCGAGGCCCAGTCCTGGCTCTCGGTGCCACCGGCACCGGCATGGATTTCGAGATAGGTGTCATTGGCGTCGGCCTCTCCCGACAGCAACGTCTCGACCTGGCGGGCCTTGGCTTCGCCCTGCATCGAGCGCAACGCCGCTTCGGCCTCGGCCACGACGCCTTCGTCGCCCTCTTCCTCGCCAAGCTCGATCAGGCCGATATTGTCTTCCAGCGCCTGCGTCAGGCCCTTGACGGCGGCGATACCGTCCTCCAATTCCTGGCGCTCCCGCATCAGCTTCTGCGCTTCCAGCGGCTCGTTCCAGAGGCTGGAATCCTCGGCGCGGACGTTCAGGTACTCAAGCCGCTTGATGGCCTGGTCCCAGTCAAAGATGCCTCCTCAGCAGGGTTATCGCCTGCCTGATCTCGTCGACGATGTTCTGCGTTTCCGCGCGCATGGCTGCCAGTTCTGTCCTGTTGTCTGGTTCTTGTCTGGGATAGGCGCGATACATAGGCACGGCACCGCCGCCTGTAAAGCAATAATGGCCGGCTGTGATCAGCCGGCCATTCCGTAGCCTCGCAGACGTCAGTAAAGTCCGCCGCCGCCATCCTGGATGGCCTGCGTGGCTTGCGGCGACAGCGCGCCGCCGGCGCCGTTCGAACCGTCGGCTCCCATGCCGATCACCCAATAGCTGTCGGCCGGGCCGGTGCCTGGCTTGAAAGCTTCGATGATCGTGCCCGCCTCGCCTTCGGCTGCCTTCATGCCGGTCTTGCGGTTGATGGCGATGAGCTTCATGCCTTCCGGAACCTGGAAGTCGACATTGGGCGTGCCGTCCAGCGCCACGCGCATGAAGTCCTTGAAGATGGGCGCCGCGAGGCCGCCACCGGTCGCGCCCTTGCCGAGACCCTTTGGCGTGTCGAAGCCCATATAGAGGCCGACAACCAGGTTCGGCGTATAGCCGATGAACCAGGCATCCTTCTCGTCATTCGTCGTGCCGGTCTTGCCGGCGATGTGACGCCCGAGTTCGGCGATGGTGGCGCCGGTGCCGCGCTGTACGACGCCTTCCATCATCGAGGTGATCTGGTAGGCGGTCATCGGATCGAGCACCTGCTCGGAATTGTCCACCAGCTCCGGCTCAGTCTGGTTCTTCCACTCAGCGGCGTTGCAGCCTTCGCAGCCGCGCTCGTCCTGCTTGAACACGGTCTTGCCATAGCGATCCTGGATGCGGTCTATCAGCGAGGGTTTGATCGACTTGCCGCCATTGGCCATGATCGAATAGGCCGACACCATGCGCATCACCGTCGTCTCGCCGGAGCCGAGTGCCATCGGCAGGTAGGGTGCAAGATGGTCATAGACGCCAAAGCGCTCGGCATATTCGACAACCAGCTTCATGCCCATGTCGTTGGCGAGCCGCACCGTCATCAGGTTGCGCGACTTTTCGATGCCGGAACGCAATGTCGCCGGACCGGCAGCGGTGCCGTCATAATTCTTCGGCGTCCATGTCGTGTTGCCGCTCTGGATGGTGATCGGGCCGTCCATGATCACCGAGGCCGGCGTGTAGCCATTGTCGAGCGCGGCCGAATAGACGATCGGCTTGAATGAGGAGCCCGGCTGACGCATCGCCTGGGTCGCCCGATTGAACTCCGATTGCGCATAGGAGAAGCCGCCCACCATGGCGAGTACGCGACCGGTGTGCGGATCCATGGCGACCAGGCCGCCTTCCACTTCCGGGACCTGACGCAGGCTGTAGGCGCTGTCCGAACCTTCGTTCTTCTGCACGAAGACGACATCGCCGGGCTGCAGCACGTCCGCCGGCGATTTTGCCTTGACGCTCTTGCCGTCAACGATGTGACGCATGGCAAATCCCATGTCGTCCTTGCTGACGGTGCCTTCGACGCGCTCCTTGACGATGTCGCCCGAGACCTGACGCGCCGGTTGCAGGCCGATGGAGAGGCCGGTGTCGGAACTGTCAAGCACCACGGCAAGCGCCCACTCGGGCACGTCCTCCAGACCCTTGACGTTGCCGAGCGGCACGCCCCAGTCGCCGGAAACGTCGATGTGGGTCACTGGTCCGCGATAGCCGCGCAGTGTGTCGTACTTCAGCAACCCGTTCTGCATCGCCTTGCGGGCAATGAGCTGTATCTTCGGGTCAAGCGTCGTGCGCACCGAAAGACCGCCCTCGTAGAGCGCATTCTCGCCGTAGCGGGCGATGATCTGGCGGCGCACTTCCTCGGTGAAATACTCGCCTGCGAACAGGTATGAGCCGTTGCGGCGTGGCGTCACGCCAAGCGGCTCGGCCTTGGCCTTGTCGCCTTCCTCGCGCGTCACATAGCCGTTCTCGACCATCTGGTCGATCACCCAGTTGCGGCGCTCCAGCGCGCGGTCGGCATGCTTGAAGGGGTGATAGTTGTTGGGGCCTTTCGGCAGCGAGGCGAGATAGGCCGCCTCTGCCACCGTGAGCTCGTTGACCGACTTGTCGAAATAGGTCAGCGCCGCGCCGGCCACGCCATAGGCGCCGAAGCCGAAGAAAATCTCGTTGAGATAGAGCTCGAGGATGCGGTCCTTCGAGTAGGCCTGCTCGATGCGAAAGGCCAGGATCATCTCCTTGATCTTGCGCTCGTAGGTCTGGTCCGAGGTGAGCAGGAAGTTCTTCGCCACCTGCTGGGTGATCGTCGAGGCACCGACCTGGCGTCTGCCCGACCCAAAATTCTGCAGGTTGACGATGATGGCGCGGCCGAGGCCGGTCACGTCAATGCCGGGATGGTTGTAGAAATTCTTGTCCTCGGCCGAGAGGAAGGCGGCCTTCACACGATCCGGGACCGCCTGGATCGGCAGATAGAGACGGCGCTCGCGCGCATATTCAGCCATCAGCGAGCCATCCGACGCATGGATGCGCGTCGTCACCGGCGGCTCGTATTTGGCCAGCACCTCGTAGTCGGGCAGATCCTTCGCCAGATGGCTGATGTAGATCGCCACGCCGGCGGCCACGATAAGGGCCAGCGTCGTTCCGATGCCGAAGAAATAGCCGATGAGACGAATCATGCCCGCTCCAGTCCGTGGTTCGGGAATTTCCTAAACGAAGCCGCCTTTGGCGCAAGCTTCCGGGACGGTCCCAATCCGCAATGGAAAACCCATGTCGCCACCATGTGGACAAAATACGGCAGCACCGGGTTTTCGGCTTCCCTCTCGGGAAATTATAGCGCCGGGTGTTGTCGCCGTGCAACGCCGCCTCTGGTTGCAGGCGGCAGCCACCTCAGCCTCCGGTCCCCGTTCCGGCCTTGGCTGATGCGAACAGCGCGACGGCGTTGGTTATGCTCTGCGCGGCCTTGCCGCGCCAGTCGGCGCTGAGCAGTTGCGCTTCGTCCTTGGCGTTGGAGAGATAGCCCAGCTCGACCAGCACTGAAGGCACGTCAGGCGCCTTCAGCACCTTGAACCCGGCAGAGCGCTGCGGATTGTTGATCAGGCCGACGCTGGTCGAAAGCTGCCCGACCAGCGTATGGGCAAAGCTCATCGAGAAGCTGTGGGTCTCGCGGCGGATCAGGTCGATCAGGATGTCGGTCACTTCCTTGTTGTCGTCCTTGATCTCCATGCCGGCGAACTGGTCGGAGAGGTTCTCGCGATCGGCGAGCGCCTGCGCCTCGGGATCGGAAGCCTTGTCGGAGACGGTGTAGACGGTGGCGCCGCGAATGCCCTTGACGCTGATCGTGTCGGCGTGGATCGATATCAGCAGGTCGGCCTCATGCTGGCGGGCGATGCGCACCCGGTCGTCCAGCCGCAGGAACTCGTCCGTCTCGCGCGTCATGAACACATCGTATTTGCCGACCGCGACGAGCTGGTCGCGCAACTCGGTGGCGAAGGCGAGCGTGACATTCTTCTCGATGGTGCCGTTGAGACCCTCGGCGCCGCCGTCGACGCCGCCATGGCCGGGATCGATGACGACGGTGAAGCGATGGCCGGGATTGGAGACTG
>NZ_RZOT01000193.1:0-9933 GCF_003999085.1 Mesorhizobium sp. M4A.F.Ca.ET.090.04.2.1 | reverse complement strand
ACCTGGGGCGGCGTGACATTATTGGCACGCCACGGCAGTTCCGGCTGGGGAAAACCCTTTTCATCCTTGGTTTGTGGCCGCGCGCCATCCTAGAAGGCGCGCGCTTTGTATCGCCGGTGCAACCGCGATGAACCTTCTGTGTGATCCGCGCGACACACCGGCGATACGGAATCTGCTTAGAAACGCGAGATCGTCGAAACATTGAGACGCATTTTATCGTTTCAACGCATTGGTAACCGGGTCGTGCACAGATGCAGGAAGCTCAACCAGAGATGACGTCCGTGAAAGCAGCGCTTTTGTCCTTTGTTATGCTGTCTGCCATCGTCCTGTGCGGCCTCGGCATCTATTCGGCCGACGCCGCCAACAATCATCAGGCCGTCGACGGCTACGGCGTCACCGCCGCCCTTCGCTGAAGCCTGGTCCTTCCCGACAAACGGAAAGCTGATCCCATAGTCGGGATCATGACTGGAACGGCCGCCCTTCGACCGTCAGGATGCGCTTTTCCGCGCCGTCGACAACGAGCGCGCTGAGCGTTCCCGAATGCCAGGCGAGCGTGTCGACATTGACGCGGTTGGCCATGATTTCGGCCTCCGGCACCGGTGTGTGCCCATGCACGATCACCTTCGGATAAAGGCCGGGGTGATCGTGAAAGGCATCGCGAATCCAGATCAGGTCCTGCGGACTCTGGCTTTCGAGCGGCACGCCTGGCCGGATGCCGGCATGGCAGAAGAAGAAGTCGCCGAAGGCCACGGAAAACGGCAGTGAGCGCAGGAAATCGACATGGGCTTGCGGTACGGCCTCGATCAGGGCCGCGTGTCCTTTCCGTACCGTCTCTGCCTTGCCGAACCAGCGCGCGTCCGCGACCAGATCAACGCCATAGGACTGCGCCGTCTGGACGCCGCCATAGCGCATGAACAGGCCGTCCGGATCGGGTTCGGCGAGAAAGTCGAGAAAGCCGATGTCATGGTTGCCGGCGAGCATCAGGTGGCGCGGGTCGCGCTTCTGCGCGTCGATCAGGAAATCGATCACACCCCTGGAGTCCGGCCCACGGTCGGCATAGTCGCCGAGATGGATGGCACGCCAGTCAGCGGTCGGCTTGTATTCGAGCTCGCTTTCGATCCGGCGGTGCATGGCGGCCAGGAGGTCGAGCCGGCCATGCACGTCGCCGATGGCGCAGAGCCGCATGCCTTCCGGCCCGCGCGCGTCGAGATAGTGGATGCCGGTTTCGGTCACGGTGAGCGTCTTCCCGTATCGATCATCACGGGAAACTAGGGCGGATAGGTGAATAGGCCCTAGCGCCTCAGCTGGTCCTTGCCCATGTCGGTTACCAAACGCTTACCGCACAGTGCCAGCGTGATGTCCATTTCCTTGCGGATGATCTCCAGCGCCTTGGTGACCCCGTCCTTGCCCATGGCGCCGAGGCCGTAGAGGAAGGGACGGCCGATATAGGTGCCCTTGGCGCCGAGGCAGAGCGCCTTGAGCACGTCCTGGCCCGAGCGGATGCCGCCATCCATGTGCACCTCGATCCTGTCGCCGACGGCGTCGGCGATCTCCTCCAGCACCTCGATCGACGAGGCGGCGCCGTCGAGTTGGCGTCCGCCATGGTTGGAAACGACGATCGCGTCGGCGCCGGTCTGGGCCGCCATCAGCGCGTCCTCCTTGTCGAGGATGCCCTTCAGGATCAGCTTGCCTCCCCAGCGCTCCTTGATCCAGGCGACATCCTTCCACGACAGTTGCGGGTCGAACTGCTCCGTCGTCCACGACGACAGCGAAGAGACGTCGCCGACCCCCTTGGCATGGCCGACGATGTTGCGGAAGGTGCGGCGCTTGGTGCCGGCTATGCCCAGACACCAGCGCGGCTTGAGCGCCAGGTCGATGATGTTGGCGAGCGTCATCTTGGGCGGCGCCGACAGCCCGTTGCGGACATCCTTGTGGCGCTGGCCGAGGATCTGCAGGTCGAGCGTCAGCACCAGCGCCGAGCATTTCGCCGCCTTCGCCCTATCGATCAGGTTGAGGACAAAGTCCTTGTCGCGCAGCACGTAGAGCTGGAACCAGAACGGCCTCTTCGTCACCGAGGCGACATCCTCAATCGAGCAAATGCTCATCGTCGACAGCGTGAACGGCACACCGAACTCTTCCGCCGCCTGCGCCGCCAGCATCTCGCCATCCGCGTGCTGCATGCCGGTCAGGCCGGTTGGCGCCAGCGCCACCGGCATCGCCACCTTCTCTCCGATCATGCTCGTTTCCAGCGAGCGGTTGCTCATATCGACCAGCACGCGCTGGCGGAACTTGATCTTCTGGAAATCCTCCTCGTTGGCGCGGTATGTGCTTTCGGTCCAGGCGCCGGAATCGGCGTAGTCGAAGAACATCTTCGGCACGCGGCGGCGCGCCAGGTCCTTCAGATCGGCAATGGTGAGGATGTCGCTCATGGTCTTTCCCGCTGGGTGTTCGCTAATTCGTTGTCTTGGCGCCGTCGCCGGCGTCGGAGCGCTGTCTCAGCCTCAGCCGTGACACGCGCTGCCAGTCGCCGCTGCGTTCGGCCTCGAGCATCGAGCGCTCGACATAGGAGATGTGGTCCATGGCCGCTTGCCGGGCAGCCGCCGGATCGCCGGCCTTGATCGCCGCATAGATCGCCCGGTGCTGGTGAAGCAGGGCCTCGCGCGCGCCGGGCACGCTGAACACCAGAAGCCGGTTCTGGAACACACCTTCCGACAACAGCCGGTAGCAGGAGCGCAGCGTATGCAGCAGGATGATGTTGTGCGCGCATTCCGAGATGGCGTGGTGGAACTCGATGTCGATCTCGGCCTCGTCGTCGAAATCGCCGGTGCGGTGCGCCTCGTCCATGCGCGCCATGATGCTGTCGAGCAGCGTAAGGTCTTCCGGCGTGGCGCGCCGCGCCGCGTATTCGGCGGCGACCGCCTCGATCTCGCGGCGATACTCCAGATAGTCGGTCACCGCCTTGCGGTGCATCGAGATGAGGTCGGTCACCGGCTTGGTGAACAGCTGGCCGATGACGTCGGCGACATGAGTGCCACCGCCGGCCTTGGTCGTCAGCAGCCCACGCCCCTCCAGCGCCTTCAGCGCGTCGCGCAGGATCGGCCGTGACACGTCGAACTGGCGCGCCAGCTCGCGCTCGCCCGGCAGCCGGTCACCGGTGCGCAACACGCCTTCCAGGATCAGGCTCTCGATCTGCTGCACCACCTCGTCGGCGGTGCGCGAATGCTCGATCCTGGAGAAAATATCGCTCAACGGGGTGCCTGGGAAAAGAAGCGGTTGACGTTCAGATTAAAGCCTGTGTCGCCAACTGGTCAAATTATTTATCCAATTCGTTCGGTTTGGTCCGGTTCGGCGTCGCCGCCCTATATCGCCTTCAGCTAAACTTTGCCGTTTGCGTCTCCCGGCGATTGGTCCTAGAGGACGCCGATACACGCAGGGTCAAGAACAGGGGGACCGGCCGTGTCGGACGAGACGTCCAATCTCGAATTCCAGCCACGCGCCCAGGGCAGCGTCATGGGTTTTCCGGCGCATGGAGGGCGCTCCGGCGCGCTGGGCGAGGTCCATGCCAGGCCGCATCCGCTGATCGAGAAGCCGCGCGTGCTGATCCAGCTTTCCTTCATGACCGAAGGCGGCTCCGGCGTCGACCACGCGGTGCTTTCGGAGATGTCGCGACGCCTTGGCATCGCCGCCCCCGACCGCCAGGCCCGCCACCATGCCATGAAGTGGGGCAAGGGCTCGTTGCGCTGGGAACGGCACACGGAATTCTCGACCTACCTGTGGGAAGGGCCGCTTGCCGAAAGCGCCGGATCGCAGGAGGATTCGCCTTTTGGCAACGGGTTTTCGCCGCCGGGCACGGTCATATCCGGGATCAGGCTCGAGATCCGCAAATGGACGCAGGCCAGCGAAAGACTGATCGCCGATTTCGACCCGACCAGCCTGTGCTACTCGCTGGTCGGGCGCGGCAATGCCGCCATTGTCACGGACTTCCGCCAGGACGGCGACGGCCTGACACGCATGCTGGTGCTCGATCGGGGCCTGACGCCGGCCAGCACCGGCGCGCTGTCGCAGCGGCTGATCGACATCGAGACCTACCGGACGCTGGCCATGCTCGGCCTGCCGCTGGCGCTGACGCTCTCCGGCCGCGCCCGCCGCATCGAGGACCGGCTGGCGCAGACCACGCTGGAAATGAAGGGGGCGGAGACCCGGGACAGCCAGACGCTGCTTGCCGACCTGACCGAGCTGGCCGCCGAATTGGAGGCGGATGCCGCCTCCAGCCTCTATCGCTTCGGCGCCAGCCGCGCCTATGACGGCATTGTCGTCGAGCGACTCGAGGCATTGGAGGAAGAGCCGGTGTCCGGCTACGACACCTGGGCCGGCTTCCTGCAGCGGCGCATGGCGCCGGCCATGCGCACCTGCCGCTCGGTCGAGGAGCGGCAGGCCAACCTGTCGCGCAAACTCACCCGGGCCACCACGCTCCTGCGCACCTGGGTCGATGTCGAGGTCGAGAAGCAGAACCGCGACCTGCTGGCCTCGATGAACAACCGCGCCCGCCTGCAACTGCGCCTGCAGCAGACGGTCGAAGGCCTTTCCGTCGCCGCCGTTTCCTATTACGTCGTCGGCCTCATCTCCTATCTCGCCAAGGGCGCCTCGATCTTCGGCCATGCCTTTGCGCCCGAAGTCGTCACCGCCGCCGCGGTGCCGGTCGCCATCCTGCTTGTCTGGTGGGGCGTGCGCCGCGTGCGGCGCATGCACTCCGAGCCGGCGAAACATCCGGGAGAATAATCTCCCCCTTGAGGGGAGATGTCTCCGAAGGCGACAGAGGGGGTCGCCTCGCGTGGGGCGCCGACGCTCTTCGCGACGTCAGACAGCGTTGGCATTTCACGCGCTAGGACCCCCTCTGACCGCTTCGCGGCCATCTCCCCCCTCGAGGGGGGAGATTAGGGCGCAGCGGCAGATTGCCGCTGCGGAAGCGTCCGGCACTCGATCTCGATCAATGCAGAGTTTGCAACTGACGCGCTTCACTGGTAAAAGATTTTGACCAGTAAAGCGAAGAGGCAGCCCATGCCCGGCCTTGCCATGCCGAAGCCAGATGCCGCCACCATTCGCCGGCGCGCCGAGATCGTCGCCGACATGCGCATCATCGTGCCGGGCGAGGGCGTGGTCGACACGGCCAATGAAATGCGCGCCTTCGAGAGCGACGGTCTCACCGCCTACCGGCAGTTGCCCCTGGTCGTGGTGCTGCCGGAAACGGTGGCGCAGGTCTCGCGGGTGCTCAAATACTGCAACGATCGCAACATCCGCGTCGTGCCGCGCGGCTCCGGCACATCGCTCTCGGGCGGCGCGCTGCCGCTCGAGGATGCCGTGCTGCTGGTCATGAGCCGCTTCAACCGCATCCTGGAGATCGACTTTCCCAATCGAGTTGTCGTCGCCCAACCGGGCGTCACCAATCTCGGCATCACCACCGCCGTCGAGCAGGAGGGCTTTTATTACGCCCCTGATCCATCCTCCCAGATCGCCTGCTCGATCGGCGGCAACGTGGCGGAGAATTCCGGCGGCGTGCATTGCCTGAAATACGGGCTGACCGCCAACAATGTGCTGGGCATCGAGATGGTCTTGATGAATGGCGAGGTGGTGCGGCTGGGCGGTCGGCATCTCGACGCCGAGGGCTATGATCTGCTCGGCGTCATGACTGGCTCCGAGGGCCTGCTCGGCGTCGTCAGCGAGGTCACCGTGCGCATCCTGAAGAAGCCGGAGACGGCGCGCGCTCTCCTGATCGGCTTTCCGACCAGCGAGCAGGGCGGCCAGTGCGTCGCCGACATCATCGGCGCCGGCATCATCCCCGGCGGCATGGAGATGATGGACCGCCCGGCGATCCACGCCGCGGAGGATTTCGTCCATGCCGGTTATCCGCTCGACGTCGAGGCGCTGCTGATCGTCGAGCTCGACGGACCGGGCGTCGAGGTCGACCACCTGATCGGCCTCGTCGAGGCGATCGCCTACAGGAACGGCTCGACCACCTGCCGCATCTCGCAGTCGGAGCAGGAGCGGCTGAGCTTCTGGGCCGGCCGCAAGGCGGCCTTCCCGGCGGTCGGCCGCATCTCGCCCGACTATTACTGCATGGACGGCACCATACCGCGCAAGGAACTGCCGCGCGTGCTCGCCGGCATGCGCGACCTGTCGGAGAAATACGGGCTCGGAGTCGCCAACGTCTTCCACGCCGGCGACGGCAACCTGCACCCGCTGATCCTCTACGACGCCAACGTGCCGGGCGAGCTGGACAAGGCCGAAAGCTTCGGCGCCGACATCCTGCGCCTCTGTGTCCAGGTTGGCGGCGTGCTGACCGGCGAGCATGGCGTCGGCGTCGAAAAACGCGACCTGATGCCGGAAATGTTCAACCAGGTCGACCTCGACCAGCAGATGAGGGTCAAATGCGCCTTCGACCCCAACCACCTGCTCAACCCCGGCAAGGTCTTCCCGCAGCTCCGCCGCTGCGCCGAGCTGGGGCGGATGCATGTGCATCGCGGGCAGGTGGCGTTTCCGGACATTCCGAGGTTTTGATGGGGGCCAATTTCGCATGACGGCGCAGGAACGCGGCCTATCTCCGTCTTGGGCTACGCCCGAGCCACCTCTCCCCCGCTTTGCGGGGGCGAGGAAAGGCGCTCTCCGATGACAACCTTCACCCCAATCTCATCCGCCGAAGTCCTCTCCACCATTCAATGGGCTGCAGCGGAAGAGGCGCCGTTGGAGATCCTCGGGCATGGTTCCAAGCGCGGCATCGGTCGTCCGCTGCAAGCGGAACACACGCTCGGCCTGTCGAAGCTCACCGGTATCACCCTCTACGAGCCAGCCGAATTGGTGCTGTCGGCCAAAGCCGGCACGGCGCTTGCCGAGATCGAGAGGCTGCTTGCCGAGAACGGCCAGCAATTCGCCTTCGAGCCGATGGACTATGGCCGACTGCTCGGCGGCGAGCCGGGCAAAGGCACGATCGGCGGCGTGCTTGCGGCGAATCTGTCCGGCCCGCGCCGGCTGAAGGCTGGCGCGGCGCGCGACCACATCCTCGGCGTCGGCGCCATCTCGGGTCGCGGCGAGGCCTTCAAGTCCGGCGGCCGCGTCGTCAAGAACGTCACCGGCTACGATCTCTCCAAGCTGATGGCGGGAAGCTGGGGCACGCTCGCCGTGCTGACCGACGTCACCTTCAAGGTGCTGCCGGCGGCGGAGACCGAGGTGACGCTCGCCATCCGTGGCCTGCTCGACGAGGCGGCGACGGCCGCCATGGCGCTGGCACTTGGCTCCAGCGCCGAAGTGTCGAGCGCCGCGCACCTGCCTGAGCGCATCACAGCGCGCGTCGCTACCGGCAAGCATGGCAGCGATGCCGCGACGCTGCTGCGCGTCGAGGGTTTTGGCCCTTCCGTTGTCTATCGCATCGAGGCATTGAAGCAGCTGCTTGGCAAAGCAGGGCCACTGGAGGAGATCGCCGGCGAGGCGTCGAAGGCCATCTGGCGCGATATCCGCGATTGCATACCCTTCGCCGATGGCGGCGCGAGACCGGTATGGCGTGTGTCGATGGCGCCGTCGCAGGCGCATCACATGGTGATGGCCCTGCGCATGCAGGCGGCGGTCGACGCTTTCTACGATTGGCAGGGCGGTCTGGTCTGGCTGTCGATGCGCGAGAACGATCCCGAGGCCGACCTGCTGCGCGGCCTGATCCGCAAGCATGGCGGCGGCCACGCGACGCTGGTGCGCGCCGCACCCGCGCATCGCGCCGCTCTGCCGGTGTTCGAGCCGCAGCCACCGCATCTGGCGGCGCTGTCGGCGCGGCTGAAGGCCGAGTTCGACCCCAAGCATATCCTCAACCCCGGTCGAATGGCGCCGGGTTCCAGCTCTGCTACTCTGGCACACTCATCGGAAGGAGCAGCACAATGAGCAACATCAATCAAGGCCCGGGCGGCGGACCGCGCCAGACCGATCGCTGGCTGGAGCCAGGTTCGACCAACGCCCTGGTCATCTACATTCTCTATCTCGCCGGCCTCGTCATTGGCGTCACCGGCATTGTCGGCATCGTGCTTGCCTACATCAACCGCGGCAAGGCTGGCGGCTTCGTCGAAAGCCACTACACCTTCCTGATCAGGACCTTCTGGATCGGTTTGCTCTACGCGCTGATCTCCGTGGTCCTTATGATGCTCGTGATCGGCTTCCTGCTGATGTTTGCCGCTGCTGTCTGGTTCATCGCCCGCTGCATCCTCGGGCTGCAGGCGCTGCAGCGCGGCGAGCCGGTCAAGAACCCGCAAAGCTGGCTCCTCGGACAATAGGACTCCCCGGTGCAGACCAACTTCTCAGCCGCCCAGCTTGCCGATCCGCACGTCGCGGAATCGGAAAAGATCCTGCGCAAATGCGTGCATTGCGGCTTCTGCACCGCCACCTGCCCGACCTATGTGACCTTGGGCAATGAGCTGGATTCGCCGCGCGGGCGGATTTATCTCATCAAGGACATGCTCGAGAACGGCCGGCCGGCCGACAAGGAGATCGTCACCCATATCGACCGCTGCCTGTCCTGCCTCGCCTGCATGACGACATGCCCTTCGGGCGTCAATTACATGCATCTGGTCGACCATGCTCGCGCCCATATCCAGCAAACTTACAAGCGGCCGCTGCTCGACCGGCTGACGCGCGCCATGCTGGCTTTCGTGCTGCCCTATCCCTCGCGCTTCCGTGCGGCATTGAAGCTGGCCGGGCTCGGCAGGCCGTTCATCGGCCTGTTCGAAAAGCTGCCGGCGCTAAAGCCTGTCGCCGCCATGCTCAGGCTCGCGCCATCCTCGATCCCGGCGGTGTCGGCAATGGCCTTGCCTGGCGTGCACGCCGGGCAGGGCACGCGCAAGGGCCGCGTTGCCATCCTGACCGGTTGCGCGCAGTCGGTGCTCGATCCGGCCATCAACGAGACGGCCATCTCGCTGCTGACAAGGCTCGGCGTCGATGTCGTGGTGCCGGAAGGCGAGGGCTGCTGCGGCGCGCTCGTCCACCATATGGGCCGCGAGGAGGCAGCCCTTGCCTCGGCGAGGCGGAACGTCGACGCCTGGACGCGCGCCATCGACCAGGGCGGGCTCGATGCTATCGTCATCACCGCATCGGGCTGCGGCACCACGATCAAGGACTACGGCTTCATGCTGCGCCTCGATCCGGCCTATGCCGAAAAGGCCGCGCGGGTCTCGGCGCTGGCCAAGGACATCACCGAATATCTGGCCGGTCTCGACCTGCCCGAACCGCTGCGCAAGCCCGGCACTGTCGTCGCCTATCATTCGGCCTGCTCGATGCAGCACGGCCAGAAGATCACCCGGCAGCCGAAGGAGCTGCTGGCCAGGGCGGGCTTTGTCGTGCGCGAGCCGCGCGAAGGGCATCTTTGTTGCGGCTCGGCTGGCACCTACAACATCCTGCAGCCCGAGATCTCGGCAAAACTGCGCGACCGCAAGGTGAAAAACATCGAGTCGACCGGCGCCGAAATCGTCGCCACCGGCAACATAGGCTGCATCACCCAGATCGCCTCCGCCGCGAAACTGCCGGTGGTGCACACGATCAAGCTGCTCGACTGGGCCTATGGCGGCCCGAAGCCGGAAGGCGTTGCCGACTCGACGATGGTCGCGGCAGAGTGATGCAGTTCCTCCAGGTTTCGACTTGGCCAGATAATTCTTCGGACTGTCGGCGCTGCCCCTCACCTGCCTGCCGGCGTCCTCTCCCCGTATAGTGACGGGGAGAGGGGCGCTGTCATGGCTGATTTCGCCAATCACCTGCGTTGCAAGAGGGTCGCCGCCGTCGCAGCCAGTGTCCAGCCGATAGATGGGTAACAGTTTGAACCGGATACATAGGTAACAGTTCTCCCCCTATTTGTCCGCTGCAGCGCCAAGCGGATTGGTTAGCGCGGCGCTGCAGCGGACAAGCGTCATA